>NZ_LNUO01000071.1:0-21534 GCF_001462175.1 Psychrobacter sp. ENNN9_III | reverse complement strand
TTTAAACCTTCTTCCCCAAAGTTACCTTTGGAAGCTTCAACATAGCACAAATTACATTAGTTGGGTATATTCGTTATACTGCATATACATTTGTTACCTTGTAATTCACAAATCAGCAAGTTTCTATACATGATAATCACCGTTCTTTACTCATAAGTAATAACACTGTATCTAATTGGCCAGCTTACAGACGAATCAAGCAATATCTAAATAAGAACTGCCAAACACAATATACTTTATAGACAACAAAAATTAGCTAACTCGGTTCCATGCATCGCGTGATGCATGACGAGCATCATCCCATGCTAGGCGAGAATCACCTTTCACTTCTTCCCATGAACGTTTTAGATCATTTTCGTGATCTTCAAAACGTGCATCAGCAGGATAGCGCGCTCTATTGGCATAACCTACGGCATAGGCTGGATGTAAATCACGGTCAAAATCATGACCTTGCTGATAATAGCTGGTGTTGGCATGTTCTGCGCGCCAGTAAGCCTCTTCACGTGTTGGATCAATAGCTTCAGCAGCTGCATGTCCTGCTCCGCCACCAACAACAGCACCAATCGCACCACCAATTAGAGTACCGAGCGGTCCTGCCATCGTACCAATTGCTGCTCCTGCTGCTGCACCGCCAATACCGCCAACACCTGTACCAACTGGATGAGAACCTGGCTCGCCAGTAATAGGATCGGCATTAAGATCCTCTTTTGATTCTTTAGACATATGCTTTACTTCATCACGATCAATATTATCATGATCTTCGATGACTCTATCACCTGCGACACGGTCAGAGTTATCTACGACCCGCTCAGAACTTGCCATTCTACGAGCATTGTCATCTATGATACGTTCTTTATCGCCACCAACGAGATTGTCGTTAGTTATGACGCGATCGTTGGGGTCTATTACTCGATCATTGATAAGATCATTGTCACGATTATTCATAATTTTATCCTTAAATTGATTATTATTTACTTATTAATTATAAATTTGGATTAAGTTAAGTGCTTAATTAATCACTCTTAAAGTATGAAAAATTATCGACACTTATCGATAGAACGTTTATGTAAAGTATGTCGAGGTCATGATGACCTTACGTTACAAGATGTATAGTTGTAACTTGACTATATAAACACATGCTAAAAATAGTAATTAAGATCATTGTCGTATGTTTGTGTATCTCTCAAACTTCCATCAATGCCTTAATAATAACTCGTTGCCATTTATCAATGTGCTTTGCCCTTCTATCAGAAGGCATATTGGGTTCAAAGACACGATCAACTTGCCATGACTCTTTTATAGTTTGCTCGTCATATAATCCGTTTTTTAGACCAGCTAATAGCGCTGCTCCTTTAGCAGTGATTTCAGTATCTTTGGGACGTAATACAGGGACATTGAGTAAATCAGCTTGAAACTGCATGAGTAAATCATTGTTTGCCGCACCGCCATCGACTCGTAGCTCTGTTAATGGATGTGGACTGTCTTTTTGCATGGCAATAAGCACATCGTAAGTTTGAAAGGCAATCGCCTCAAGAGCAGCACGAGCGATATGGGCTTTGGTGGTACCGCGGCTCATACCGCTAATGCTAGCATGTATATCAGAGCGCCAGTAAGGTGTGCCAAGCCCAGTAAAGGCTGGAAGTAATACGACATCTTCGCTACTGTCTACTTGCCGCGCTAAATCTTCAACGTCGCAACTTTGTTTAATCATGCCTAAATTATCACGCAGCCACTGTACGATAGCCCCTGCCATAAAAACACTACCTTCTAACGCATAAGTGACTTCACGTCCAAAAAAGGAGTTGGGAGCTTGTATCATACGTTTACCAGATTGCACTATTTCACTGATAGTTAAGTTATCGACGCGATTTATGGGTGCTTTACGTTGCCAAGCTATCGTAGTTAGGAGTTGGTGCTCACTAAGTTTGGGGGTTTGACCAATATTTATCAGCATAAAACAACCAGTGCCGTAAGTGTTTTTGGCCATACCAGGCTTGAGACAACCTTGCCCAAATAACGCTGCCTGCTGATCTCCTAGTACCGCATGAATAGGAATTTGTTTGGCAAACAAGCCTTTTTTAGTCTTGCCAAACTCTCCATCTGACGGCAGTACTTTTGGCAATATATTCATCGGAATATTAAAGCGCGTGCACAGATCTTCTGACCATGCCAGCTTATGAATATCATACAATAATGTACGACAAGCATTGGTAATATCGATGACGTGCTCGCCACCAGTCAACTGATAAATCAACCAGCTATCAATAGTACCTACTGCCAACTGACCACTTGCAGCACGCGCTTTAATCTTAGGGTTGTCTTCAAGCAGCCAAGCAATCTTACTGGCACTAAAATAAGCGTCTAGTCGTAAACCAGTAATCTGTTGAATTTGCGTTGTCACATTATCAGTACTATCACGGGCCAAGTTTTCACAATAGCTTGCGGTACGCCTATCTTGCCAAATAATCGCTGGAGCAAGCGGTGTACCTGTCTGTCTATCCCAAACGACGATAGATTCGCGCTGGTTGGTGATAGCAATACTAGTCACATCAGTTGCCAGCAACCCTGCCTGATTAATGACATCGTGCGCACAGCTAATTTGAGTTTGCCAGATTTGCCGCGCATCTTGCTCTACATAGCCAGCTTTTGGTGTTTGCAATGTAGTGGGCTGCTGGGCAATCTCGATAGGACGCGCATGATCATCATATAAAATCGCACGGCTTGATGTTGTTCCTTGATCCAATGCCAATATATATCCTGCCATTTTTTCCCCCTCAACCTTATCAGACAATACTATTCGCTCTACCTATTCGATCTCAAGACTTTATATACTAAAGCTAGCTATACTATTCGCTCTACCTATTCGATCTCAAGACTTTATATACTAAAGCTAGCTATATAGTTGTCTGTTTTTATAATAGGTTCTAAAATAGAGCATACTTCTACATTTTACAAAATTTATAGCGATATAATATTATATCGCGCTTGCTTCTTGGTGCAGATTATATAAAACCTTAACACTGAATGAATGATAAGTAAGTAATAAGCATTGACCTATCACAGTTGTGGCTCTACAGTGTACGCTTTGCTAACATCATTAAGACTTATACTATAGATGACAATTGATTTAATTGTTTTTTACTTAAGTATTTTGTATTGCAATATCTTAATATAAGATGACAATTTGCTTCCTAATTAACGGTTTATACTCCATGAAATTTGCTATCTTATCTCTGCCTAGGGCAGTTGCAACTGTTATGCTAATAGGAATCTCAACTCATACCGCAGCGAACGACCATACTATAAACACAGATATTGACCAAAACCATGTCTCAATGGATACGATTCATGCCGATCCAGTCCACTCGGTTTTATTGCCGCCGTCAAGCACTCCCACTCTAAACACTCTCGTTGACCCTATTACTCATAAAAAAGTCGCTAATAGCTATCCATTAGACGTGGCTAGCTTTTTGAGTCTTGAGCAAGCACAAGAAATATTGTTACAAGTTTCACCTAAGCTTGCTGCCAATCAAGCTGCCATTGTAGCCAGTGAATATCAAACTGATGCCCTCAAGACGATAGACAATCCTTTTGTATTCGCGCAGCTATCGGCCAATGCCTATAATGTACAAGAAGATATTGACTTATCAACGCTCAAAAACGGTGTGATCAACGGTGTAAATAACGCCGGCGCTAATACTGGTGATGTTGTTCCTCCTATACCAGATTTGCCAAACTTTGGCGAGATGGTCGGCGATCGTATTCCAGATTCCTATGACTTTAAGCGCTCAGGCTCTACAGCAGGGGCAGGTCTTGGTTTTGCTTGGCCTGTTTATACTGCTGGACGCACTTCAGCACTCACTGGAGCATCGGATGCCCGCACTCAAGAAGCAGTAGCGGACAGCATACTTGATAAAAACGAGCTTTATAACACGTTGATTGAACGTTACTTTAAGGCGCAACTAGCGATTATTGCCGCTTACTTGCGTGAAGACGCTTACGATACGCTGCAGCAGACCGACCATATGGCCAAGCGCTTGTACGAAGAAGGATTTATATCACGTGTAGATCGTTTAGAAGCCCAGTCTGCATTGGCCGATGCAAAGAGTGAATCAGTGAATGCCCATAATGACGCTCGTCTTGCAATGATATCATTACAACGTCTATTGCGGACAGACTACCGTATCAAACCAACTACTCCACTGTTTGTGTCCAGTCGTCCTCTACCAGATGTCAGTTACTTTCAAAACTTGGCACTAAAACACCATCCTGGACTACAAAAAGTCACCGCTAAACGCGTGCAAGCTGAGCAGCTACGTAAGCTATCCGATACTGGTTATAAACCAACTGTCATGCTGTACGGTTATGGACAAGTCGAAAAAGATCCTAGCTGGATTGCAGGTGTGTCGGCCAGTTGGAAGCTGTGGGGCGGGCTCGATAAAGCGGCGTCGCTAGCGTCCAATGATGCTAAGATACGCCAAGCGGATTTGTCCGAAATCGAAGTCAGTGACAACCTATTACTGCTAGTCGAGAAAAACTGGAACGATGTGAACAATGCTCAGTCGCGCTATCAAGCATTACAAAGCAATGTCGACTTAGCCGCAGAGGTATTACGCTTGCGTCGCCTTGGACTGCAAGAAGGTGTGAACACTACTCTCGAAGTCGTACAAGCACAAACGCAAGCTCTCAAAGCCCGCACCGAACAAGCGCAGGCTGCAAACGACTACGTACAGGGGCTAGCAGCTCTTATGCAAAGCTGCGGTACGCCACTTGCCTTCAATGCTTATCTAAACGCTGCTGACATTCAATTGCCAACTTTGTACACTAAACAGTGATTTATTACTAAAAATAATAGACTATGGCGATAAGCGTTTGTGCTCATTATTATGAACAATCCAACAACCATACTCTTAACAACTCTACTGTGAACCACTTTTTTATGAAAAAAACGACTTCTAAATCGACAAGTAGTTGGCTGCAGGCTTTACTACAGACATGGCGTAACGCAAATACCTCTAATGTTTGGGCGCATTGTGCAAGCGTAGGATTTTTTTGGTTTTTTATCGATTTTTCCAGTAATGGCTGTGTTTGTGCTGCTTTATGGACTCGCGTTTTCACCGACTGAGATGCAAGAGCAAATCTTACTTTTGCGTCCATTTATACCTGACACAGTATATGAAGTCCTAAATTCACGCTTAAGCGATCTGGTCTCTAGCACTACTTCTACATTGACTTTCAGTCTTATTATATCGACCTTACTGGCCCTTTATGCAGGCTCTAAAGGGGTCAAATCGTTAATTATTCTTATCAATCTTGCCTTTCATATCACTCAAGAACGCAGCTTTATACAAGGCACGATTCGAGCAGTCAGTTTGACCTTTGGAGCAGTAGTAGTCTTGATTATAGCGATCTCCTCTATCGCTATTATTCCTCTAGGAGCAGCTTATTTCCCTTTTCCTCAAGTAGCTAAGACGATTGCACTTTGGGGCAGATGGCCGATATTGGCAGGTATTATATTTTTAAGCTTCTTAGGTCTTTATCGCCTAGCTCCAAACCGTGACGCTGTAGCACTAAAAAAACTGGTGCCAGGAGCAGCTCTTGCGACCGTTCTTTGGATAGTATTGTCTGTGCTGTTTTCGATTTATGTACAAAACTTTAATAACTATAGCGCTGAGTTTGGGGCGCTATCAGCAGCCGTAGTCATTATGTTATGGCTTTATTATTCCGCCTTTATTGTCGCTTTTGGTGCTATTTTTAATTCTAAAGCCATAGAAAACGCCAAACCTTGTGCTATTCAAGTGTATTAGAGCACCCCTAGTAATAAACCCCTTTATCCTCAACTTAGTTGCTTTAGGAATATCACCATTATGACTAAACTTCCAAACGAATCAGACGACTCACGCAAGCCAACTGTTTCTGATGAGTCGGCGCTGGCTGCTGAGCCTATAGAGGATATGTCAGATACAAAACAAGAACAGGCTACGCCCAATTATCATCACAATAAGCCTAAAGCAAATGACTCGGCCATGATAAAAAAAGTGCTGCTTACTATAGTGTTGCTCATAATAATTGGCGTCATTGCTTATGGCTTGTACCAAAGTACCAAGCAGAGCAAGCCGCAAGTCATCACGCTACAAGGGCAAATGCAGATGCAGCAGACTTCTATTGCAGCAAAAGTACCAGGCCGTATCGCGCAGATCTTGGTCACTGAGGGCGATAAAGTAGCACCAGGTCAACAGCTAATTGAGATGGACTCTCCCGAAATCAATGCAAAGATTGCTCAAGCTCGTGCTGGTAAGCAAATGGCACAAAGTCAATTGGACAAAGCAGAAAACGGTGCGCGCCCGCAAGAGATCGCGCAAGCAAAAGCCGCTTGGCAAGCCAATAAAGCCGCTTCTGATTTGGCACAAAACACTTATCAACGTGTCAATCGTCTTTATGAAGAAGGACTTATGGCAAGGCAGAAGCGTGATGAAGCCTATGCGCAGTATCTGGCTACGCAAGACCAAACTGAAGCGGCGCGTTTGCAGTATGATTTGGCATTAGAAGGCGTGCGCAGCGAAGATAAGTCTGCAGCAACCGCACAAGTCGCGCAAGTCGATGCCCAGCTAGATGAAGCGCTGGTCGCAAAAGAAGAAGCCAACCTCAAAAGCCCAATTGCTGGTGTTGTGGACGATGTCATCGTCAGCGCAGGTGAAGTCATTGGACAAGGTGTACCAATACTGACTTTAGTCAATACGGACGATCAATGGGTTGTGTTAAACGTCACCGAAAATCACTTAAATCAATTTGCTATTGGTCAACAGTTCACGGGTACGATTCCAGCGCTGTCATCGATGGATAAACCCTATAATAAAGAGTTTACAGTTTATGCAACTTCAACACTGTCTGATTTCGCTACTTGGCGACCAACCAACAATGATGACGGCTTTGATGTACGCACCTTTGAAATCAAGGCAAGACCTTCAAACCCAGACAGCCGGATTCGCTCTGGTATGAGTGTCATTGTACAGATTGACCCAACCGCTGTTATTCAGGCTCAAGAGTAAACCATGCGTCTGCTAAAAGCATTTATACGCAGTGCTGCTTATGAGCGGCGATTCTTAGCCAAAAACCAGTGGGATTTAGCAATGGTGCTATGGATACCGCTAGCAACTGTCTTGCTCGTTTGGTGGATATTTTCACAGACTCAAATCACAGATCTGCCTATCGGAGTCATTGATCAAGACAATGGTCCTATCGCCAATACTCTGGTGCGCTATCTAGAAGCCAGTCCTGCGCTAACCGTTCATCAACAGTACCACTCGCCAGCTGACGTCGAAGCGGCTATATTGCAACGTGACGTTTATGCGGTCGTCGTCATACCTGAGGACTTTTCACGTAATATTTCATCCAGCAAACCTGCACCTATTGTCTTGCAAGTAAATGCTCAGTATGGCACGCATTCAGGCATCATTCAGACCAGTGTACAATCAGTCGTCGGTACTTTGTCAGCAGGTGTTGAAATACAACGTATGGTCAAGCAAGGGATGGCGCCTTCACAAGCTGCGATCAACTACTCTCCTATCGCCATTCAACGCACCAACCTATTCAATGCCATTAATAATTATCAGCAGTTTTTGGCATCAACGGTGATTCCTGCGCTGCTGCATATTTTGGCAATGGTGATTGGAGCAACGACAATTGGCCGAGAGCTACGCGATAAGCAACTTGGACGTTGGTCTCGTTTTATCGATATAGGCACGCCTGACTTAATATTGGCTAATTATAGTGGTCAATATAAAAACAATAATACGGAAAGCTCGAACAACATAAAAAAAAGCGAGCTTATCCGTATTATTCGCAGGCTTATTAGGTAAGTATTTTTGGCCCATACTGGCTTATAGTATCTGGTCAGCATTGGCATTATGGCTAGCCACACCGCAACAAAGCGTGGACACAGTATCGTTGTTAATCACTTATATGAGTCTGGTGTTATTAATAATTCTCTCATTTTGGCTTGGTGCTGTCTTTACACTCGGCTCATTTTCATTACGTATGGGATTATCGGCTACTGGATTCATCTCCGTACCCTCCTACGCATTCGCAGGCGTGACTTACCCTTATATTGCCATTACCGACAGCGCCAAATATTGGGCTGATGCACTACCATTGACGCATTATCTACAGCTGCACATTGCGCAGCTACAAATGCAAGCTCCCCTTACCGTATCACTGCCCATTGTTTATGGCCTACTCTTAGCAACTGTTATTGCGATAATTTTAATGGTCTTTTTGACCAAACGTGCCTTATCGCATCCTGAGCGCTGGGGAGCACGCTAATGTCAAAATCAACTAAAACCAACGCTGCAGAAACATCTACCTTCCTTACGACATTGCCAGTACCACAGTCGTTTTGGGCAAACTTTATCCAAACATTTAAGGATGTGTTTACTGATAAAGGCGTGCTCTTGATGTTGATTATAGCGCCTATTATTTACGGCTTTTTTTATCCGTGGCCTTATTCATCTGAGGTGGTCAATCATGTACCGGTCGGTATCGTCGATTACGATAACAGTGACTTATCGCGTACGATTGTGCGTTATAGCAGCGCCAGTCCACAGCTAAACACCAAACGCTTTCTTAACGAACAAGCAGCCAAAGAAGCCATTTGGTCAGATCAAATTGCAGGCTACATGATTATTCCAAGCGGACTTGAGCAGCAAGTGCTATCTGGGAAGGAAGCCAGCGTCAGTGTGCTCGGTAATGGTGGTTATTTTTTATTAAATAAAAACGTGCAGATGGGGTTCTTACAAGCGGTCAGTACGGTATCAGCGGGAGTTGAAGTCAAAAAAAACGTGGCTCAAGGGGCTTATGCACCTACTGCTGCGCAAAACACTCAGGCTGTCCCATTACAGATTATGCCTTTGTATAATCAAACTGAGGGTTATGGTGCATATGTAGTACCAGCAGTATCTATTATTATTTTGCAACAGACTCTGTTAATAGCGTCTGCAATGCTAATTAGTACTTGGTATGAACAGCGGCGTCATAGCACCAGTATTCGCGGCTGGCTTGGAAGAATTGTAGCTGTGAGCGTACTTAGCTTCACAGTTGGCTGCTTTTATTATGGCTGGACTTTTGAGCTGCACCATTATCCACGTGGACAAAACATGCTTGGGAGTTTATTATTTTTGATGATTTTTTGTCCGACAGTAGCGACGCTTGGTTGCGTGTTTGGCTTATGGTTTCGCTTGCGTGAACGTAGTATGCAAATATTGATTTTTAGCTCACTGCCGATGTTTTTTATGAGCGGTTATCCTTGGCCTGCCAACCAGTTGCCAGAAGTACTACAAATTTTGTGCTGGTTGATACCCACCACCCCTGCGATCAATACTTCAGTACAGCTTAATCAAATGGGCGCCAGTCTCTCGCAAGTCGCTACAGGTTTTTATGCCTTAATTGGCTTATGGCTATTTTACTTTATTTTATTATTGTTTATGCGCAAGCGTACGGATACAAAACCGCCTACTTTGAAAAACACTTAGTTGAAAAATATTTAGTTAAAAAGCTGACTTGTAAAAACGCCTTATAAAACACTGGCTCAAGAAATGACTAGTCAAAAAAAACGCCTGTTAGATGTTTAACAGACGCTTTTATAATAGCAATTAAGTGCACTAAAAAATCTAAAACACTCGGTTGAGTCCATTTAACGCCGCTACCCGATAAGCTTCTGCCATCGTTGGGTAGTTAAACGTCGTATTGACAAAATATTCAAGGGTATTGTTACACTTCATCACAGCCTGTCCAATATGGATAATCTCTGAAGCATGATTGCCGTAGCAATGGATGCCCAAGATTTCAAGCGTCTCACGATGGAACAATATCTTTAATACACCAGAGCGCTCACCAATAATCTGCGCACGTGCCAAGTGCTTAAAGAACGCCTGCCCCACTTCGTAAGGCACTTTTTCATCAGTCAGCTCTTGCTCAGTCTTACCAATACTTGAGATTTCAGGAATGGTATAGATACCAGTTGGCACACTCGATACCGGCTCTGCATCGCTATCACCAACCATAAAGGCTGCCGCACAGCGCCCTTGGTCGTAGGCAGCAGAAGCCAGAGACGGCCAGCCAATTACATCTCCAGCAGCATAAATGTTTTTAACGTCTGTACAGTAAGTATCATCTACTTTGAGCTGACCACGGCCATTGGCCTTTAAACCTATAGCTTCTAAATTTAACCCCTCAGTGTTACCTGAGCGACCATTTGACCAAAGAATGGCATCAGACTTGATTTTTTTACCACTTTTGAGATGCAAAATTACATAATCGTCGTGAGTCTCAAGATGGTCAATTTCTTCATTGCTGCGGATAAGGACACCAAACTGTCTAAAGTCATGCGCGATAGCATCACTAATCTCGCTATCAAGATAGCTTAGTAGCTGATTTTGGTTGTTGATCAAATCAACTTTATAACCAAGACCGGTAAAAATTGAAGCATATTCACAACCGATTACACCTGCGCCATAAATGATGATTTTTTTGACGACATAATCCATTTGCAAAATTTTATCAGAGTCAAAGACACGCGGATGATCAAAATCTAAAATTTCAGGACGATAAGGACGGCTACCAACTGTGATAATCGCCTTATTAAAGGTAACCGTTTCAAAGATGTTTTCATCAGTTTCAATACGCAAGGTATTGGCATCTGCAAAACTTGCCCAACCATGGATAACCTCAATACGGTTACGCTCATAAAAGCGCGTATGGGTATTAACTTGGCTACGTATCACGCGACGAGCATTGGCAAGCACCTTATTCAGTGGTACTTGTTCATATTCAAGCGCCTTGGTAAACATAGGGTCACGGCGAAAATTGATCAAGTTAAATACGGATTGACGCAACGCTTTACTAGGAATCGTACCAACATGCGTAGAGTTACCACCAACCTGATTACGGGGGTCAACGACAGCTACTCTTTTACCAGACTTAGCAAGCTTCATTGCTGCAGCTTCGCCAGCTGGGCCTGCACCTAGTACGACAGCATCGTATTCAAAGTTATGCTGATCGCTTTTTATACGCTGCGAATCTTTAGTAAAGCCTGATTTGATATCGATACGCGTGTCATCTAGCGGATTGACCAAATCAGGATGATGCATGACATCTTCTGTGACTTGTTCGTGGGTTTGCTCGATTTGTTCTTGTTTGTTTTTTTCTTTGGTCTGCTCAGGAGATGTAGCAGGTGCAGCGCCGCTGTCTTTGTTTGATACTTCGGTCTGTGTGTCACGACCAGTATCGTTAGTTGCATCATCTTTGCGTTTGCTTCCCATGATAACCTCTTTAATTATTTATTTACTTATTTGTCTGTCAGTTTACTCATACCAGTTATGAAGCCATCTATACGTGAATCAATACATTCACGCGTCAGTAGCCAGTACTACGGCGTGCCCACCATACGTTGTGACAAAATATTTTGCAATGTCCAATGTCCATTTAGGCTCTGACGCCCTTCATCAACCTGCGGACGCACGCTAATCACATATTCTGTACCAAGGCTTGGCGTAAAGCCATCGATCCAATCGTAAGGGATTTGAAATACTGAGCCATCTTTATTGGACTTGGCTAGTAGACATTGCATCGGTAATGCTGAGGCGCAGGCCACACGGTTTGGCATAATGGTTAACGTTTGCGCGTCACCTAAGACAATAGTAGGTATATAGCGCGGCTCTGGCACCGGTTCGCGTGCAAAAGGTGACGTTTGACAAGCACTAAGTAACGTGACACTGCTTAATAGACCCAGCAAAAATAAGGAAGATTTTTTAGGTTGATGTTGATGGGATAGACTCATAACACTCTCTATGTGATGATAAATGTATAGCAATACTTATATAAAGTACATTATATGATGATAATAATAGTCGATGATAAACACATATATCAGATTAACCGATGCGGCGTTTTAGGCCAGTCATTTGCAAAATACGGGTAGCAATCTCTTCAACAGACATCTCTGAGACATCAAGACTTTGAATACCTTGTGAAGTATAGATACCTTGTATAGCGCGCTGCTCTTGCTGACACTGCTGATAGCTAGAGTAGCGACTACCTGCGCGGCGCTCTTGACGGATTTTTACTAGACGATCCGTATCAATTAATAAGCCAAACAACTTGTCTTTATGCTCTCGCAATGCTTTTGGTAGCTGATTGTCGTATAGATCATCTTCGGTCAGTGGGTAGTTGGCAGCGCGAATACCGAACTGTAAAGCCAAATAAAGTGAGGTTGGCGTCTTACCTGAACGTGATACGCCAATTAATATAATATCTGCCATATTGTAATGACGTGTACGAGCGCCATCATCATTATCTAAAGCAAAATGTACCGCATCGATACGCTCTTTATAAGTCTCAGAGTCAACATTATCGTGAGCGTGACCAGAATGGGCATCTGGCTCTATACCCGTTTCTTCCGCGATACGTCCGATTAGACCTTCATACATATCTAAATTACAGCTATGAGCCGAGTTAATCTTTTCGCGAATCTCAGGACTGACAATCGTATCAAACACTAATGGCAATAATCCATCGCGTTGATAAGCGATGTTGATTTGCGCAACCGCATCCTCAGCACGCTCAATACTATCGACATAGGGTAACACTCGTGTTTCGAATGGTACTGAAGCAAATTGACTCAATATAGAACGACCCAACGTTTCAGCTGTAATGGCGGTACCATCGGAGATAAAAAACGCACTTCTTATCGCCTGGGAGTTGTCCAAACCTAAAGCATGGCGATTTTGAATAGTCATTTTATCTTGTTCAGACAGACTGTTTGAATACATAACTTGAAAACCTTAGTGTAAACCTCAATGGTAAGCTTTAGTCGACTCATTATATTTAATATGATAATTTTATAATTGAATCGCTAGGCAGCATACATCTGATTAGGGGTTATAACATGCATATTTGGACTACTGACTCGTTATGCTAATAGCTCTACTTCTAGCTACTGTAGCAGACGTCATAAGTGTTAAACGTGCTTGTTACTTTATGCCATACATTATACTCATAATAGACACTTAATAGGAATCAAAGTTAGCACAGCGATAAAACCTAGACGATGGGTTTTACTACAATTTTCTGTATGAATTCAGACATAGTAGAGGTTGTATATGTCACATATGCTTATCATTTACAAAAATATTTATCTTGAGTTGGCTGCTTTATATTCGGATAAGTGAGACAATAGTTCGATTGTTGACTTATAAATTATTGCTAAACTCTATAATTTGTATCTTTTTCATAAGTTTTTTGGTTTAACCCCTCGAAATTATCCAAATATAGCGGTATAATTTACCGTTATAATCTTTACTAAATAACCTTATTTTCTGGAGTTATCATGGCAGCGCAATCTACAGCACTTGTGATCAATCTTGATCAGTTAGGAAAAAACGACATTGATATGGTCGGTGGTAAGAATGCCTCGCTTGGCGAGATGATCAGTCATCTGTCTGATTTGGGCGTTAGCGTTCCAGGCGGTTTTGCGACAACATCAAATGCTTTCAATCGTTTTCTGACTGAAACAGGTTTGCTTGATAAAATCAATGGTGAACTTAAAGCGCTAGATGTTGACGATGTGAATAAGCTTACGGCAACAGGTAAAAAAATCCGTAATTGGATTATTGAACAAGAGCTGCCAGAAGATTTGGAGAAAGAAGTTCGCCAGTCATTTGAAGAGATGAGCGGCGGCAAAGACATCGCTGTCGCGGTGCGTTCTTCTGCCACTGCCGAAGATTTGCCAGATGCGTCATTTGCCGGTCAGCAAGAGACTTTTTTGAACATTCGCGGTATTGATAATGTACTACTCGCTATTAAAGAGGTGTTTGCTTCTTTATATAATGACCGTGCTATTTCTTACCGTGTACATAAAGGTTTTGAGCATGAAGGTGTGGCCCTCTCTGCCGCTGTACAACGTATGGTACGCTCAGAAACAGGCGCAGCTGGCGTTATGTTCACCTTAGATACCGAAAGTGGCTTTGATCAAGTGGTCTTTATCACCTCAAGTTATGGCTTGGGTGAGATGGTCGTTCAAGGTGCTGTGAACCCTGATGAGTTTTATTTATCAAAACGCCTACTCACTGATGGTAAACCTGCCATTATTCGCCGTAACCTTGGTAGCAAACACAAAAAGATGATCTACGGTGATGAAGGCAGCACGACTAAATCAGTCAAAACAGTCGATGTCGAAAAACAAGAACGTATGCAGTTCTCGTTATCTACTGAAGAGCTGACTGATCTTGCCAAACAAGCAATGACTATCGAAAAGCATTATGGTCAAGCGATGGATATTGAATGGGCAAAAGATGGTGATACTAATGAGATATTTATCGTACAGGCCCGTCCTGAAACAGTAAAAAGTCGTCAAGACAGCACTGTTATGGAGCGCTATGTCATTGATACGGCTGGTGCTAAAGTATTGTGTGAAGGTCGCTCAATCGGTCAACGCATTGGCGCCGGTAAAGTACGTATCGTAAGCAATCTAAACGAGATGGACAAAGTCCAAGATGGTGATGTCTTAGTTTCAGACATGACAGACCCAGATTGGGAACCAGTCATGAAGCGTGCTTCAGCTATCATTACTAACCGCGGTGGCCGTACCTGTCACGCTGCTATTATTGCGCGTGAGCTTGGTGTTCCAGCTATCGTTGGTTGTGGTAATGCTACTGAATTACTGGTCGACGGTCAAGACGTTACTGTCTCTTGTGCCGAAGGTGACACAGGCTTTATCTATGAGAGTCAGATCGACTTTGAAATCCAGACTAACTCTATCGAGTCTATGCCAGAGCTGGCATTTAAAGTTATGATGAACGTGGGTAACCCAGATCGCGCCTTCTCATTTACACAAATGCCAAACGAAGGTATTGGCCTTGCCCGTCTTGAATTTATCATCAACCGTATGATTGGCGTGCATCCAAAAGCGCTGCTTAATATGAACAGCTTGCCACGCGAAATATCACAAGCTATTAATGAACGTATCGCAGGTTATGCTTCACCTGTTGATTTCTATGTTGATAAATTGGTTGAAGGTATCTCAACACTAGCGGTTGCCTTTATGGATCAGCCAGTTATCGTTCGTATGTCAGATTTTAAATCGAATGAGTATGCTAACTTACTAGGTGGTAAATTATACGAGCCATCAGAAGAAAACCCAATGCTTGGTTTCCGTGGTGCTAGCCGCTACGTTTCTGATAATTTCCGTGACTGCTTTGAGCTTGAGTGTAAAGCACTTAAACGTGTACGTGATGAGATGGGTTTGACTAACGTCGAGATTATGATTCCTTTCGTACGTACTGTTGGTGAAGCAGCCGAAGTCATCGAGTTGCTTGAGAAAAATGGTTTAAAACGTGGCGAAAATGGTCTACGCGTCATTATGATGTGTGAGCTACCTACCAACGCCTTACTAGCAGAAGAATTCCTAGAGCACTTCGACGGCTTTTCAATCGGCTCAAACGATTTGACTCAGTTAACACTTGGTCTGGACCGTGACTCAGGTATCGTCTCACATTTGTTTGATGAGCGTGATCCTGCGGTTAAGAAACTATTGTCTATGGCGATTGAAGCTTGCCGTAAAGCGGATAAATACATCGGTATCTGTGGTCAAGGTCCATCAGATCACCCAGACCTGGCGTTCTGGCTCATGGAGCAAGGGATCAGCTCTGTATCGCTAAACCCTGATTCAGTCCTTGATACTTGGTTCTTTTTAGCAGGTGAAGAAGCACAATAAACTGCAGTATTCAGTCACCGCAGTAATTCACACAGTCATTAAAGTTACTTTGATTAGGGTCTATTTGATTTTTTCGAATAGACCCTAATATAATGACTTAAGATATGACTAATTATGTAGGCAACTATGCAGATTTTCCTGGCTCGAAATAACGTACAAGCAGGTCCATATACTTTGGATCAGTTAAATATTATGCTAACATCTGGTGAAGTAGTATTGGATGATTTGGTATGGCATGAAGGCTTAGATAAATGGCAGCGTATTGGGGATCTAACGGGCAATCAGTATTCTTACCATCCGGCTGATATTTCTACCTCTAATGACTCTATTATCAACAATGTGACGGTCTTTCCAGAAGACAAGTCTAGCACCGCTCAAGACAGCAAATCGGTATCGCTAGATAGACTGTATGGCAAGCCTGAACGTCCAAAAGACACAGCCAAAAATACAAAAGCGGACATGACAACCAATCGTCATCATACGCCCCATAATAACGTGTCACTAAACAAGTCGACGGTCAATAAGACTGTGTCTCAAAAAGACAAAGTCATCGGTAATGTCGTCCTGGCGCCTATCATGTCACGAGTGTTAGCCACTGCGCTTAATGGCCTATTGTATGTATTAGCGATTTTTCCGCTGGTATTGGCATTAACCAAAATGGACATAGACTACTCAAAGTTTCAAGACATTCAGAATATGGATGCCGCGTACCAGTACTCAATGACGCTGATGGAGAGCTTACCTAGCTCTACATTGATGATGTCACAGGTGATGGTTTTTGGATTGTTCGCGCTGCAATTGGTATTTATCACATTACGTGGACAGTCGCTTGGTAAGCTTATCACTGGCATTCGTGTCGTCGATCAAACCACTCACCGTATACCATCTTTTCTTAAACTTATTGGTATGCGAACCTTACTACTTTTTATCATCTATAACCTATTATTTTCATTTACGAGTTTCTTAGGATTTGTTGTTATTGCCATCCACTACTTTATGGCTTCTAAGAACCCTGAAAATATAGGGTGGCATGATAAGGTTGCTAAAACCTTGGTAGTCAAAGCTGATAGTAGCCAATTGGCTAAGCAACCAGTAGTGAAATAAATATATTTAGCCACTTAAAATTATATAGCCTCATTAAGAGCAACGCTTAGTCGTTGCTTTTTTATTTATTGGCAGACAACAGTATTAACCTTTGTGTTAGGACTCGACTACTGCTATAATACGGCGCTTTATAACATAAGCTTTACTTCTCTATATGAGAGCAAGTTTACCTTATAAATCTCCTTGCTATTAACATAGGGTTAATAGCTACTAATCCGTAAGGAGTCCAAATGAGACATTACGAGCTGGTGTTAATTGTACACCCAGACCAAAGCGACCAAGTGGTTGGCATGGTTGAACGCTACATCAAATTGGTTCAAGACAACGGTGGTGTTATTCATCGCCTTGAAGATTGGGGCCGCCGTCAATTGGCTTATCCAATCAACAAGATTCACAAAGCTCACTACGTTCTTTTCAACATCGAAACTGACGGTGATACTTTAGCTGAACTTGAAGAATTATTCCGCTATAACGACGCGATCATTCGTAGTCTAGTTATGCGCCGTGACGAAGCTGTCACTGAAGAGTCGCAGTTAGCCAAGAATGCCGATGAAAAACGCGCACGCAAAGCAACTACTCGTCGTCCAGACAATCGTGAAAACGACGACAACGACAACAGTGAAGACTAATTAAAGGAGAATACTCATGGCACGTTTCTATCGCCGTCGCAAATTCTGCCGTTTCACTGCTGAAGGCATCACTCACATCGATTATAAAGATGTTGAATTGCTAAAACAGTACATCAGTGATAATGGTAAAATCGTACCAAGCCGTATTACCGGTACATCTACTAAGTATCAGCGTCAACTAGCCACTGCTATCAAGCAAGCTCGTTACCTTTCACTACTTCCGTATACTGACAACCATCAGTAATTTAACCGTTAACTAGGAATGACTCATGCAAATTATTTTGTTACAGCGTATCGTCAACCTTGGTAAACTCGGTGAAACTGTCGATGTAAAACCAGGTTACGGTCGTAACTTTCTTATCCCTCAGGGCAAAGCGCTACCTGCGACCAAAGCTAACATTGAAAAGTTCGAAGCACGCCGTGCTGAGCTTGAAGCTGAAGAAGCAAAAGAAATCGCTACTGCTCAAGAGCGTGCTGACGCATTAACTGACGTTAATGTTATCATGCGTGCTAAATCAGGTGACGAAGGCAAGCTATTTGGCTCTATCGGTACTCGCGATATCGCTGAAGCATTGACTAACTCAGGTCTAGAAGTTGACCGTGCTGAAATCAAGCTACCTGAAGGCACTCTACGTCAAGTGGGCGAATACAATGTTGATATTCAGCTACACCATGACGTTACTGCTAGCATCTTAGTGACTATCTTGTCTGAAGATGGTGACAACGAAGACGCAGCTGAAGAAGACGTTGCAGACGAGAACGAAGATTACTCTGAAGAGTAATATCTGAAAGATTAGTTCTTAGTCTAAAAAGCCAGTCATGTTATGTGACTGGCTTTTTTATGTTATATTTTATGTGTTATTACGCCATAGAGCATGGAGATGATTTTTTATTCAAAGCCAAATTATTCTAAGCACTTACACGACTGGCTTAAACGTGGTCGCAATTGGCATATTGAGTATGATGACTATCTGTCCAATCATATTACCCATAATTGGATAGCGCTTGATGCTGCAGGCGTCAGTCAAGATAAGATGCAATGGTGGCAAAACGTGTATGTTAATGATGCTATAAATAAAGGGACTGCAAGCGCAGCAAAAGGGCCTGAAATGCTGGCGCCGCCGCGTCATAATGCGCTTGATTATACTGCAATAACAGATGTTAATTGGATGCACAACATACAGTCTACTCGCATTGCGTTTGAAGCCTATCGTGACTTTTTTGATAACAAGATAGCAAAGCTTGGGTTAAGTGCTTGCTTAAAACGCTACTACCCTGCGTTATCAGAGGGCATGGCAGGAGCGGCAATGCATGCTGTCATCCATACTGGCTGGGCGGTCGATGTCGAGTCCGACAACATGGCAAGCGAGGGGTTGGCCTATATGGCAACTGCCTTTCAACCATTAGCGACAGGCACTCACCATAGTCAACATCAATTATGGTCGCCTGATGCGCCAAACGCCATCGATGCGCTTAAACAGATTTTAATTAATGATAGCGTGTCGCAGTTGACTAAACGAGCAGATGAGCTCAGTCGAACCGACGATTACGAGCGGCTAAATAGAGGCAGCTTTCAGCAGCGCCTAATTACCTTTGATAATTTTAATGAGCCAATGGCGCAGTTTCTTAATGATAACGTGATATTAAGACTGCCCAATATTGGGAGTGATCTTACCGCATCTATTGAAGAGTTGACTGTGATTGCAGCGAGCGCTGTATATGGTAGTGATAATGAGTTTTTTATCGTTCATGGCTTAACCAGTCTGCATGCCGTATTATGTGTCCTACCCCATCTTGATGAGATGGCACAGCGTCAGGCACTGGCCTATTGGTTTCGCGCACTAATCGCTACAATGATCATTCAAGGTAACCCTGATAGCAAAAATACACTTACCGCTCTTAAAACTTGGCAAGCAGAAAAAAATATATCCAACAACCATCAGCTAAGTGATGATGACAAAGCATGGTGGCTACAGACCTTGCAAGCGACTACCGATAGTCTCGATGAGCATGTACCTAAGACCGTTTATGTGCTAAAGCGCTGGGCTGAATGGCAGGCTTTTTCAAAGGCATCGCATGATATATTCGCTAAAACCGCGCTTAATATTGCCACGCCTCATAAAGAAGGCAAGTTGCATGAGAATTTATGGTTTAGTAATTCACCTTCTTGAATTAACAAGAAAGTAGACAATCTCTCTTTATTTATCG
Source organism: Psychrobacter sp. ENNN9_III (assembly GCF_001462175.1). Classification (NCBI taxonomy): domain Bacteria; kingdom Pseudomonadati; phylum Pseudomonadota; class Gammaproteobacteria; order Moraxellales; family Moraxellaceae; genus Psychrobacter; species Psychrobacter sp. ENNN9_III. Next base: position 1,827 of record NZ_LNUO01000071.1, on the reverse strand, counting down.
TAAAAACGCCCCATATAATAGGTCTATGAACGAATAATAGTGTTCGTCAGGCTAGTATAATATAGTATGTTATTAAGTGTAATGTCCGCATATAAGACCATTGCCAAAACCACCATTATATATTATAATACGTCGTTCTATTGGGGATGTTCTGGCTTCGACGCTGGTGATGAAACTCAATGATGCATGTCGAGAGTGTATGTCCTCTCGTTAATCAAACATATATTGTTATAGTCGCAAACGACGAAACTTACGCTCTAGCAGCTTAAACCCTGCTTACTGCGCTGCCGATTACCTATAGTTGGTTAGCCCAGTTGAAGCGTCCGTATATAGGTTCGCCACAAGGGATTGTCTCAATCGCTTGGGTTCAAAAGTAGAGAATCGTCCAATCCATCCTGACTGTCGGATCGGTGCGGATTAAAACTAAAGACAGAAACTAAACATGTAGATTCATGAGCGTAATGCTGGCGGACGCGGGTTCAACTCCCGCCATCTCCACCAAATACTAAAAACCGACCACTTTATATGGTCGGTTTTTTTATGTGCAAAACTTTCTAATTTTCGCTCCTTATCTTTTAGATAGCAGGATTATCCAAACTCCATTGATATAGCTTCTCAAGTCCATAACTTGCTGGATCTACCAGCTCTAACATATCAGCACACGCTTCAGAACAGAATAGGCGATATTCAGGATTATAAAACCCTGGAATGACAGTCCTGATTAAAGCCAAATAGTCATATTTAAAGTTCTTACGCTTGTTAAACCAACGCATGGCGTAGTCAATATCACACACAACTGGTGTCAACACCCAGTGACTAGGCTCCATATGAATAGTTTTACGTCGTAGGCCACCATCGCGATGACTTGAGCTAATACAGTCGTAACGTTGCTCGCCTAACTCATTAATCACAAGCTCACAATGACTATAGGGCGAACCATCGATTGCACTAATAATACGGTCTAATAACTTTCCTTGCTCTGCGATATAAAATGCCAAATAAGTAGTTCTCATCTTAAGCCTCCAGAAACACTTTCTAGATTTAGTCTTAGATTAAAAACACAGATAATGTTGTTCAAAAAATATACTATAGTATATATCTTACGTGACTGGACAAAAGAATAGTCATAAATGAGGTTAAATTCTGTTAATTACTAAGTTATAAGTTTGATGCACTTTAACGAACATATAAAAAACTCCATCACTATGGATGGAGTTAATATAAGGTTGATTATGGAATTAGCATTGTTACTTTATTTAAATATAGTTTTTTTATACCAACACTTTGTTTAACCATTTACCAATATTTTGAATTTGCGGCATACAGACCTGATGCGCCATTGGATAGGTATTATATTCAACATCATACCCTTTATCTGATAACAACTGCTGTGCTTGCTGACCCAAAATTACAGGAACAACTGGGTCATGAGTGCCATGTTCGATTAATATCGGTATCTCTTTATTAGCAGCACTATAGTCAATATTATCATTGGTTGCTAGATACGTAGATAAGGTCATTAGTCCCGCCAAACGTTCTGGATAGCCAAGCGCGACATGATAAGCCACTGCTCCGCCCTGCGAAAATCCTGCGATAACGATATGCTCAGGAGCAATGCCACGTTCAACCTCACGACGAATCAAATCATGGATTTGCTGAGAAGAGGTCTCTATCTGAGCCAAATCGACTTTACGCTCAAGACTCATCTCCAAAATATCATACCATGCTGGCATCACCATGCCACCGTTTACTGTCACTGCACGCTTGGCGCATGCGGAAAAATAAAACGTACTGCCATATCATCAGATAGCCCAAGCTGCGGTACCA
>NZ_LNUO01000070.1:0-23872 GCF_001462175.1 Psychrobacter sp. ENNN9_III | reverse complement strand
ACGCTAATCAATAGCGTCTTTTTTATTTATCAGCTTATTTAAGACAATGGAGCGGCTACTATTCTAATAAGTTTAAAATAGGTTCTGCGCCCAGCGTACAACATGCTGCCACATCCGGCTCATAAAGCCTGATTGTTCGATGTCAGTGGTGGCTATAATAGGTACGGAGGCTACAGCCTTGCCATCAATGACGGCTAGCATTTTGCCAATCTTTTGTCCTTTTTTGATAGGGGCTTCTATACTTTCAGGGATATCGACGACTGTAGTAATCTTATTTTTTTGTGTTTTAGTGGTTAAAACTTGTAGGGTATCGCCTGTTGCCAGCTCTACCTCATCTGCCTCACCAAACCATACTGGCAGCTTACTGACAAACTGATTGGACGGCGCTTTTGTCACCGTAGTGAAATGACCGAAGCCCCAATTAAGAAGCTCGCGCGACTGATCTGCACGTGCTTGTGGACTTTCGGTCCCCATAATTACAGATATTAGGCGCATATCATCACGATTACTAGAGGCAACCAAGCAGTAGCCTGCTGCATCAGTATGTCCAGTTTTTAGACCATCTACTGTAGGATCTGTAGCCAGTAGCGCGTTACGATTGCCTTGAGTGATACCATTATAGGTAAACTCTTTTTCAGCATAGATATCATAGTATTCACCACTATTTTTTATAATGGCGCGAGCAAGCTTTGCCAAATCAAGTGCTGAAGCTTGGTGACCTTCATCAGGCATGCCTGTTGCATTCACAAAATGCGTATTATCCATGCCAAGCTTTTTGGCTTGCTCGTTCATTAATATCGCAAATGAGCTTTCGCTACCTGCAATATGTTCAGCCATTGCTTTTGAGGCATCATTGCCTGATTGAATAATGATACCGCGTAGCATATCGATGACACTAGCAGTTTTATTTACTGGCACATACATACAAGATTGGCTGCTACTACCGCGACACCATGCATTCTTGCTCATTAGCACTTGTTCATCTTCGGTCAAATCACCTGAGCTTAGACGTTGCTCGATGATGTAACTGGTCATCATTTTGGTTAATGAAGCTGGAGGAAGAGGCTGGTTGGCATTTTTTTGCGCTAATATCTCACCAGTATTATAGTCCATTAATACGTAGGCGGTATTGTCCATCTCTGGAGGTTGAATAGCAGCATTAGCAATGATTGCACTCAAAGATAAGCTGACACCAACGACTACTTGTACCAGCTGTTGTTTTACACGCTTTACTGTCATAGATTGTTACACCACATCATGAAACCCAATGTATCTATCGCCATTCATACTTATAAAAGTATTTGAAGATGACGATTGACATAAAATTAAGGCCTTATCTTAGCAAAATGCTAACCAATGGGGAAACAATAAATACGATAAAAAAGATATTAGCAATATAGAGGAGGGTAGCCGAAAAAAACAGCGTATGGCAAGGCCGTCAAGTCCATACTATAGGATTTAACTGGAATAAAAGAGAGACTATTTAAGTAGTAGGTTAGCGCAAAAAGCTTACTCCTCTCACGATTAATTTTTAAAGTGAAAGGAGCAAGCTTGGTTTATACAAATCATCATGCAAGGCGTATTAGCTATTGGTTAACACTTTTATACTTAGATAGTTAAGCGCTTAGTCAGAGTATTTTATTTTGCGCGCAGTTAGCAGTTAGTATTGTGCATTTGCTAAGTCTTCGCATAAGGCTTTGTTGTCTTGTTTGGAGAACCCAAGCGTCCAGCTACGAATACTTTGCAAAATTTGACGATAATCTTGTTGCGTTGATAAGTACTGTATAGCAGCCTTCGGATCTTCTAAAGACGGCATAAGCTCATGCAATTGTATATTATAAGATTTATAAAAACGTTGTCTTTGTCTTTTGTTTAGCATCGGTGGACAAATTTCAGACAGTACTTGCATAACAGCAATTTCATGTTTAGTAATACTAACGCCAGACATATCCAGAGGAATGGTAGATACATTATTACTAGCTGCATTGGACGTTTGAGCTAACATTGAAGCAGAGGCTATTAACCCAATAATGCCAATCTTTGAAGCTGATTTTAAAACTATTCTTGTCGTTATAGATAATATCGATTGATTCTTCATTCGGTATCACACTCGCTTTACATTATTTAATGGTGTTATGGTAATGGGAAAAAAAATAAAAGTCACATAAAATATTGACTTATGTGTAGATATATTGTGACCTAAGGTCGATTGATAGCAACATATCAGTAGCATCTGTCCCTAAGTTACATAAGCCTTAATAGATAACAGTCTATTGTTGTTCGTTGTTGCCTATTGTAACGAAAAAATAGGCCAAAAGATAACCAACTGGTGTTGGTGCATACATTCATAAAAGCGAATTTTATAAGATTAAACGCATGAACAAGCTTTTGCGAGTATAGTCTCAACTATTTGATTATACTTGATTTTAAGACAGTAAGTGAGAGGTTTGTTTATGACTATGCTTGGTTGAGGTATAATCTTTTTCCATGTCGTATAGTAGTCCGATAAATGTAGGCTTACTTATTGCCACTACTGCGAACCGATAAATCTATTTTAGACCCTGATATGTCATTACATGTTTTTCATTTTTCACTTTCTATATTTTGATTTATTTGTTAAGCGGTGTTACACAAAAGTCGTCTCTTACATCAAGATATCGGTTTATGCTACATGTTTTTAATTGCTAATATCTATGAGATAGCTGGCTATAAGTCAATAGTAATCAGTGATAATACTTAAGTCTGTTGCCAAAAAATAAGTTATAACTATATTGAGCTGCCATGAAGTTTTTAATCAGTAATGATGATGGAATACACGCGCCAGGATTGTTGGCGTTATACCAAGCCCTTTGCCAAATCGGAGAAGTTATAGTTGTTGCACCCAATGAAGAGCAGAGCGGCAGTGCCAGCTCGCTTCATATTTCTCAGCCCTTGTATCCTCATGTCTTGCCATCAGGGTTTATTGCGGTTAATGGCTCACCTGCAGACTGTGTCTACCTTGCGCTCCATGAGCTTTATCCTGATACTCAATTCGATTGCGTCATCACGGGTATTAATTCAGGCGCAAACTTAGGGCAAGACGTCTTGTTTTCGGGTACCTTTGGTGCCGCGTTGACCGCTCAGCTCTTTGGCGTCCCAGCGATTGCAACTTCATTGGTGGGTCATAGGATTAAAGGCAATGGACAGGATCAAACCAGCCACTATCAAATGGCAGCAAACGAGATCGTCAAAATATTGACCAAAACGCCTATATTGGAGGAGCTCAAACGTTTGCCGTATCATGTGCTTAATATTAATATTCCAAACGTAGATACGGCTGAGGGTATTATGGGACGCAAAATCACGCGTCTGGGACATAGCCTAATAGAAAAGCCCGTATATCATATGGTCGATCCACGTGGCCGTGATGCTTATTGGTTGTGTTTGAAAAAATGCCAGAATCTGCCGACCAAAGAGTATGTGGACGCTTCTATTAATACGTCTATTGATAGCTCTGTGAATGATTGTGTCAGTGACAATCCTAAGCTTGAAGGTCAACCGAGAGCAGACAGTAATGACATAAATATTTATACAGATGATAAGGCGGTAGCAGCAGGTTATATCAGCTTATCCCCCGTACGCTTGCATCATACACCAGCGTCTACGCTCAATAAGTTTTCGGCTTTAGCATTATAATTTATCATTAGGATTGAGGTTTGATGAAACAGAGGCTGCTTTTAGCTGCTTTTATAAATAGAGTCGTATTCTATAAATAGAGTCTTATTATGGTTATAATAGCGGCGGTACAACTCTATAAACGGTAAAGATAACAACACGATAAACGTGAGCACTATATTGTGAGTACTATAAAGAACGTGAGCACTATAAAGAATAGGAAACCTTGTATGAAGAAGCTTATTTCTGGGTCACAGTTAGCGACTGCTGCTTTAGTCGGAACGCTGGCAGTTGCGATAACAGGCTGCGCCACTAAGCCGACCTATCAAAATTCTGCACGACCAGCCCCTAAAATTATTACCAATAGTCAAGGTGTCCCCAACTATCATCTTGTAAAACGTGGCGATACGGTTAGCCAGATTGCTTCACGTTATCGCTTAAATTATCGTCAAATCGGAGCGCTGAACGGCCTTGATAGCAAGTATACTATCTATAGTGGCCAATGGCTCAAGCTTTGGCATGGTGAACAAAGCGCGCCCACACGTCCTGCTAGTAACAACAACTATAACGTTGCCACTACGCCTACGACACCGCCGCCTACGACAGGCTCGGCACCTGTTTATGAAGTAACTGCCAATTCGACCGCTGGCTACGAGTATCCTAGTCGTAATCAAGTCCTTCGTAATTTTGATGCTGCATCTGGCAACATGGGCATGTGGTTTGCCGGTAGAGAAGGTGATCCAGTACTTGCCAGTCAAAGTGGAACGGTACTATACGCGGGTGATGGGCTAACCGAGTATGGTAATCTTATTATGATTCGTCATAGTGGTGATTACATTACCGCTTATGCGCATAATAGCCAACTACTGGTTAGAGAAGGCGAAGCGGTACAGCGTGGCCAACGTATTGCTAGTATGGGTAGTAGTGGCCAGACCAATCAAGTAGCACTACAGTTTCAAGTACGCCTAAATGGTAACCCTATAGATCCGCGTGCCGTTTTAGGACGCTAAGGCGTTATTCAACTAAGCTGCTGTTTAGCCTAGGTGTTATTTAGCCTAAGTTAAAAAGAAGCAAATTAAGAGCTACCGTATACTTATAACCTGTCACTACTTTTCATATCGTTGCAAAGCCTTATGAAAAGTGGTGATAGGTTTTTTTATAGAGTGTCGAAATGCTTTAGAGATAACCTGTTAATCAAGCTTGTTTTTTTGTCTAGACAGCTTTTGACCGAAATTTAAGGCCATATTTTTATAATGACTACTACGCTTTTGACCGAAATTTAAGGCCATATTTTATAATGACTACTACGATTTTTGACACGCAAAGCTATACATATCCGCAGAATTTTGAGGAGATACAACCTAAGCTTACGCGTCTGCAAAAAGCGATTAAAAAGCTCGAGGCAAATCTAATAGATGCTAATAACGATGCAAGTATTGAGCTGCTAAATCAAAGATTGAGTAGTGATTTGGAATTAAAAGTGGACTATGTCAGTGAGCTAAATCCAAACCAACTGCTTGCAGCCACTACTATTGAAGGAAAGGTGTTGGTCATCGCTGGTGCTGGCTCTGGTAAAACCAAAACGTTAACCTATCGCACAAGCTATCTGCTAGAAAATAGCGTGAACCCCAAAAGTATCTTGCTACTGACTTTTACCCGTAAAGCGGCAAATGAGATAAAAAGTCGCGCTAAAGTCTTATTAGCTGATACGTTATCAGACGATGACTTGGCAAAAGACAGACTACCGACCAGTAAGATGCTAAACGATATCACCAGTGGCACTTTTCATTCATTCTGCAATATGCTATTGCGTCAATACTCAGGACTGCTCGGTATCAATCCACGGTTTACTATCTTGGACACAGGCGATAGCGAGGATGCCATCGATTTAATTCATAAAGAAAAAAAGTATCCTGCGCAAGCCGAAAGCCAAGCCTTTCCCCGTAAAAAGACCTTACAAAACATCATCTCCACTTCTAGAAATAAACGCATTCATATCCGCGACTTAATCGAAAGTAATTATCCTGATATCGCCGTACATATTCCCATTATTGAGCAATTAGCAATTGACTTTCATGAGTACAAGCGTGCCAATCATCTCTACGATTTTGATGACATCATTAGCCAAGTCGTACGCCATTTAAAGACCAACGTTACCTTTCGCCAAATGCTACAAAGTCAATATCGTTACATCATGGTTGATGAATATCAAGATACCAATATTCCGCAAAAACAGCTGATAGATTTGATTTGTGAGCCTGAATCGGTATCACTGATGGTGGTCGGTGATGACAATCAAAGTATTTATGCGTTTCGCGGCGCAAACTATGAAAATATTCTACTGTTCGGTGAGACTTATCCCGAAGCCAAGCTCATTAAGCTGGAGCAAAACTATCGCAGTACGCCTGCTGTTTTAAATTATATCAATGCCTTGTCCGCGCAAATTACCTTGGGATATCAAAAGCAGCTCTATTCGAATGCGAGCATAACAGGTGACAAACCAGTGTTTAGTCGTTTAAGTGATGAAACCCGCGAGGCCAAATATATCGCTGATAAAATCATAGAGCTAAAACCAGATCACGATTACAACGATTTTGCGGTACTTTGCCGCACCTCTTTTCAGTCCAATTATGTACAGTTAGAGTTTATGGAGCGCCGCATTCCATTTATCGTGGTAGGTGGTATTAAATTTATTGAGAGACGGCATGTCAAGGACGTATTGGCTTTTGTCAAAATACTCTATAACCCAAATGACACCATTGCATGGCATCGTATTTTAACCTTGTTTAAAGGTGTAGGGGCAGTCACCGCGACTCGGTTGACCCAAGCGATTAATGCCGATAATAATTCATTTGATCCCTTACTCACGACAAAGTTTGCCAAAAAAAGTGAGCAACTTGAGCCTTTATATCATACTTTAACTAAGGCAAGTCAAGCAGAATCAGTCGAGACTATCATTGAACATGTTGTAGAGTTTTATGTCCCTATTCTAAAAACGTTAGAGGAAAACTGGCGTGAGCGCAATGAAGACTTTCGGGTACTTAAAAACTTAGCGACAGAGTACAGCAGCCTTGATAATTTTTTAGAAAATCTGGCGCTCGATCCACCCAATGACTCAGTAGCGTCGACCAGTCAACCAGAAGAAGATGACAAAGACAAAGTGACGATTTCGACCATTCATAGTGCCAAAGGGCTAGAGTGGCCAGTAGTCTTTGTCAACTCATTAGTCGATGGTATTACGCCGCACCATCGCTCTTTGTCTGACTTTGAGGAGCTAGAAGAGGAGCGTAAATTATTCTATGTGGCTTGTAGTCGTGCTAAGAGCAGATTGTACCTGACTGCTCCAGATTATTTTGCCAGTTATTCAGGGTATTTTGACAAGCCGTCACGATTTATCGCTGAGTTATCGTCTGATGAGGTGGAGGTTAAGCGCTCTAGGAAGTCGTTAGAGATGCTGGCGAGTGATGATCCCGTGTGGTGGTGATTGTTAAAAGCTTTAAGGCATTTAGTTTTTATTCTAAAAATGAAATATACAAGTATCCCTTCAATACTAATACTTGACAATATTTCAGTACTCTCTATACTTTTCTCATTGGACAGTTTAATAACTTTTGTTGATAAACTGTTAGTTTTGCTCTTACTGTAGCAATGATGAGACTTTACTTATGCCCTCACAAACTGCACGTCTGCACCAACTCAGCGTTGGCAGTGACATTTTAGCAACCACATCCCTTTATCCAAGTGCCTTTTTTTGGACAAGTAGCCTCAATCAAAGCGCCATTAGTCATATACTTGTGTTCAGTTATGACTTTTTAGATTCAAACGCTTGTTTATCCTTAATCAGCACCCCCGTCTGTTTAACCACGCTATCTGCAGCTCGAGAGCCTACTTGTCGCTGTGGACTCATTCAAGCCGTGCGCTACCATCGCTCAGATGGGGCCATGTACTTTTACACCCTTAATATCGTCACTCCTGACTGGCAATTGACCCAGTCCATCCATACCCGCAGCTTTACCCATCAATCCACCCTAGATATCATCACCAGCATCCTTAGCGATTACGATTTTGACTGGCAGCTCTCAGAGCAACTACTCTCATCAGAGCCACTAACCACACAGCTCGCTATGCGTATCCAGTCTGATGTCAGCGATTATGACTTTATTACCAGCTTGCTTGCTGATATTGGGGTCACCACCTATTGGGTATCAGGTGACTCAATAGATGAGCTGGGCTATTGGTCTTTAGTCAGTGCGCTAGACGAGAATGAATTATCACCACTTGACTATCGCTACGAGAAGTCTTCAGTACAGTCTGGTACAGACTCTGTTGACGAGCTACAGATGATCGCCAAGCAGTTAGGCACTCGCACCGTGGTGGTACGAGCGGATGGACTCGCTACTGATACTATCTATGAAGGCGTGGCAGATGACGACTCTCAGCTGGCACTAGATGATACTGCTGTCTTATTAGGGGCACCATCTCGAGTATATAGCGATGAATCTGCTACCCGCTTAGCTGAGCAATGGGTACGCGCCAATGGCTGCAATAGAGAATACTATAGTGCTACAGGTGCCATGCGTGGCATAAGTATCGGTAGCAGGGTTAGCATCAACAACTTACCTTCTATTGGCTATTTATCTACGTACTGTACCAGCATGACGATCGTCGGTATCGAACCTAACAGTGATAGCGTCTCCTACCACAACCAAGTGCTGATAAAAGACTGGCTTACGCGTACCACTAAGCAAACAACGCAAACAGCGCAAACAACACTTAGCGCCATACCTGAGCATGGCTACGATATCGCACAAGACACCGGCATCTGGGTATCCGCCACACTATTAGACTCTGCTATTCCATACTGTCCTTATCCAAGCTTGCAGTCCTTTGTCAGCAGCACCTATACTGGTGTCACCCAAGCCCGTACCGGTGATCAGTCTGCCTCAAGGGCGCCAAGCTACGCTTCACAAGTGACCGATGACGGTCTGCAGCGCACCATCTCTACCCCCGTGTCCGCAGGTATCAGCCCACATGATGATGGGGTAACCCCGCCACTAAGAGCACTACAACTGTCCTCAGGTGCCACTCACGGTTGGCAGTTTGCCCCAAGACTCGGACAATCCGTCCTTTTAAACTACTGGTATGGCGATATCGACAGCCCCGTGATCAGCCGCGCCCTCTATGACGGGATCGGCATGGGCGATAGTGACGACAATGACATCACTACCCGTGATGCCGGACTATCCAACAGACATAACCTACAAGGCGGATCCTCGCCAAGATGGCATGGTGGTGGCCTTGGACACTCGCAAATCTGTGAGGATGATACTCATAGTGGCTGGATTTCTGGTATTTCTCAATACGGACTGACCTCTGACTCTGAGGTTACACTAAGTTTTGATGACAGCCCGAACCAGATCGGCATGCAGTGGTCGGTCAACACTGCTAGTCGTGCCAACGCGCAAAACCCAACGACAACAGACAAAGCCACCTTTGCTCCTGATGAGCATGTGCTTGAATTAGGCGTGCTCCGTCATCGTTTTAGCAACCATCAATCCAGCAATAGTGGACAGGGGATTAACCTCGCCACTGACCATGGACTACAAGCCACAGCGGATAGCGGAGTCTTGCTCTCCACCTTTGGTATCAGACACATGCAAAGCGAGCACGAGTCGGCTTGGGTGAATGATGCAGGACAACGACAGTTAAAACTCGGTGCTGAGCTGAATGAGACCTTTCTCGATGCCAAGCAAGCACACTTGCAATCGACGAAAGCCATGAAGACCGCTAATCAATCGATAGACGCTTTCAAAACAGCAGCGCAGGTCATCGATGATACGCTACAAACCGAAGTCCTCGGTGCGCCCGATGTAATGATGGTGAGCAAAGACAGTATTCTGGCATCAAGTAGCAATACCCTATGGACTGCAAAGACCATCGTACGCCAATCCGGTAGTACCCAGTCGGATGTGGTGGCAGGTAACTATATGCTGACGGCAGATCGTATTGAGTCATTAGCAGGGGTGGGTGGTCAAGCTCAGCTATCGGGTCTACATATCAGTGCCAACACAAAACCGCTAGCGATACAAGCGCAAGGCGGTGAGCTGCAATTGCACAGCCAACAATCCATGACCATCGGTAGTGAGTTGGGTCAGGTAAATATCGCAAGTCCTAAACGTATTAAGCTGCAGACCAGCGCGGGGGCGTCACTGACCATTGATGAGAGCGGGATTAAGCTGGTGTGTCCGGGGGTGATTAAGATTAAGGCTGTTAAGAAGGCGTTAGTGAGTGGGGCTAGGGCGAATTATTCTGTACCGATGATGCCTGAGACCATTCCGCTGTTTAGTAATAAGCTCGATGTTTATGACTTGTTTTATCATGCCGATTTTAGTGAGGTTAGTTATGTTGCTAAGATGGATGATGGTCAAATCGTTGAAGGAGTATTAGATGAACACGGACGGACTGATAGATTGATGTCTATGGAGTCTAAAGGAGCTAAAGTGTTAGTAGGATATCTAGATAACTGGAGTATAGAGATTGACACGGAAGACGAGGAGTGTGAAGTCACTGAAAATGTTGAATTTGAATACTCAGATGATGAATGCGCTTGTGAAGCACCAGAAGAAGATATTGATTTTTTAGAGGATGAAGAATAATGCCAAACAGTCAAAAGAAAATCACGGCAGGATTCATACTACTCGATGCAAATAGCAAGCTTTTAAAGAATATTGAATACAAGGTTACAACAATTGCCAATGAAAAAGAGCATCATTTGGTCAAAGGTAAGACTAATAGTAAAGGCGCAACTTACGAATTTGTTAAACCAGTAAATACTAATATCTGTCTATATGTCAAAATAGGAAAAAAAGACTTTCAAAAGATTGTCTGCTTACCGTTGCCTTTAACAGAGAAAAACAAACTTAAAATGAGAGCAAGAGTTAGTGCTATTTTAATTGACTCAAAACTAGAAAAACATGGCGAAAGCCCTGGTAGTATTAAACGCAAAGATTATCAGGTGGTTAAAGGTGATACTTTAAAAGGTATCGCTAAGAAATATAATACGAATGTTGCACAGTTAAAACGCCTAAATCCAAAGATACAAAGCATTCATAAAATTTATGAAGGTGATTGGCTCAAGGTTCCTGCTCAAATAGGTGACGTTAGTAAAGAAACTACGGAAGAATCCCTTTCTAAATCAAAACCAACTAAGCCAGCTACGTTAGACCCTAAAAGCGATTCAGATAAGCCTTGGTATGATAATGTTTTGGATGGCGTTAAAAGTACTGTTGATAAAGCAGACGCTATGATTGACAGAGTAGAAGAATCACTTAAACAAGGTCAACAAAAAATAATAGATGAGACTATTGATGCGGTAGAGAGTATCTCTGATGCGAGTGAGAAGCTATATGATAAAGTATTTGATGATAAGGAGGATACTATACCATCTAATACCAATCCTCCCCACAATAAGGGTAAAGTTGATGAACCTAAATTAGATGTGAAGAAAGAAACTGGCAATAATCAAAAGGGTAACCCTACCGAACAAGTTACCTATGACAGTGATACGACTGTTTATCATATTTATTTCGATGGACGTATAGAACGTGCTAACAAACAAGCTGTTGGGTATGCTGCATTTATTTATTATGATGAAAATGGCGGTAAGCATTACCTAGGAAAGACGGAATATTTGAAAATAAAAAGCTACGGAGGAGGTGGCAATGTTTATTTAGTCAACATTGGTGGAGATGAAAAAAGTAGTAAATTTGGCGGTAGTAAAATTAATGATAATAGCGAAGAATTATCAGTAGCAGAAAAAGAGAAAAGGTTATCAAAATATAGAAAGGGCAATGTTGGCTATAATATATTTATGAATTCTAAAGATTATCAACGCTATTATTTGTCTGGGGTTGCAATGGCTACATTTTTAGGAGCACTATGTAAATTAGGGTATGATGATATCTCTTTTAACGGAGCCAGTAAAATTGACGGAAGTCCTGGCCCTAGTAGTAGTCATACTAATGGTAAATGCATTGATGTAAGATATCTTAGAAAAGATAAAAAAGCTTTAGAGATGATATTAGACAATCGTAGTTATGACTCTCAATACGATCATGAGAGAAATGTAAGACTTGTTAATATTTTTCATGAGTTTGGTTGGGGTAAAAGAAAAAGAGCTGATGGTTCGATAGTGAAGATGTTAAGTGTTTACTTTACTAATCCTAAAGCAGATATCAACAAGAGTTACATTTTACCACATTGTGGACCTTATCGAGGGCATGATAATCATCTTCACCTTCAAGGACTAGTTGCAAATATCAAAGATATCGATGTTATCTCTAGAGTCCCTGAAAGTAAAACAGGTATATGTTCATGCAACACCGACCTCACATTAGATCAGTTAAGAAAAATATGTACAGTAAGAGCAAAGTCTACCTTAGAGAATATTCTACCTCATTTGAATAAAACTTTAAAACAATACAATATAAATACTTGCTTACGTAAAGCTCATTTCATAGCCCAATTAGCGCACGAGTCTGCTGAATTTCTATATAATGAAGAACAAGGTGCAACAGATGCTCATTATGGAGGTTATAAAGGAAGGGGGTATATCCAAATATCATTAAAGGGCGCTTATGAATCCTACGGAAAATATGTGAAAGTTAATTTTTTAGGTTCAAATAACGTTAAAATGGCACAGTTGCCTTACTCTATTGATTCAGCTGGATGGTTTTGGACTAAATTTAAATGGAAAGACTTAAATGAGTTAGCTGATAAAAATGACATTATTGGCATTAGTGCAATAGTAAATGGTGGCTTCAATGGCTTTAATGATCGAGTAAAGTACTTTGAACGTGGAGTTGAAAGTCTTAATTTAAAATCTTGTGCAAACTTAAATTCTATTAGCCCTAATCAATTAACTACTTTTAACTTTCCTGATAGTATAGTTACAGAAATGATTGGTGAGAGCTTCGGATGGGGTTTATGGCATGACCCTACTAAAAATAAAAACGGCGTCACGAAAAATTCAGTAGTTTCAAAAGAGGGGTATACTAAATTTATAAAACTGGCAAATAAAAAAGGTAGCTTTGGAAAGAGCAACAAACGTTATGGGTGGACTTATGATAATGCTGTAAATTATGCCAAACAAAGGGTAAGTAAGTTATGAAGATAAATAAACTCTTGATTATAATAATGTCTACTTTATTGGTAAGCGCAGGCTGTAATATCTCAACTGACTCTTCAGTTAATGATAATTCGTCTTCTAGTAACAACCTATCTCCTTCAATTAATTATCAAGATATAAATTCAACAATCCATTCTCAAGAATCACCTAAAAAGAAATTACTATGTCTAATGGACAATAGTAAGTCAATAAGTATTTACTATAAAAATGATCTTGAAGAATTAGAAATAAATGATTACAGCACGTTCACCCTAGAAAGTATCAATGAGGTAGAAACAATTGAAGGTCGTCCTCATGAATTCACTCGTATATATAAGAATAATCGAGGATACACAGCAACTTTAATGTCTCAAAATTTCATTAGAAATTTAGAATTGACAGACGCAAAAGGTCAAACCACAACATATTCATTCAATTCTGGATTAGAATGTGACACTCTACCGAATAAGAGATATTTAACTTATATAGTTAGCATAGATAAAGCTTTTATCTATAAAAAACCAGATCTTAACAGCAAGACTTCTTCATATTTTATTGAGGGTGATGAGATTGAGGTACTATCTACTAGAGATGATTGGATACAAACTTCTTATCTAAAGGGTTCAAAAACAGGTTGGTTACGTCTTAAAGATATTGAAGAAAACGACCATTCCAACTCACCGCCCAAAGAACTGACTAGTAGTAAAATAAAAGATACATCAGAAGGTATTCAGCTGGTTAAATCCGATCAAAAAAAATATGCTCTAAATAAAGATGGTATTAGTAATATTTCTCTAGGACAAAAGTTTAAACCGAATGAATTTACTGAATTTGAGAGTCAGTTAGAAGGTGTTGATAACTGTTTCCTCGCAAACTCTAATCTGTATCCAGATCATCAATACTCACTATCTTTTCAGTTTTTTGATAATCTGTTAACTGGTGTCAGTGTCTCTAAAAGTGGTACTATCAATTTTGATAGTTTTACATCATATACGGGTGTCAAAATTGGAGATACTGTTGAAACGGTAATGAATCTACACAACAAGCAGCCTGACGAAACATTGGATAGTCCACATACTGATGATCCTATTTTTATATATTGGACTAATAGTTCTAAAAAGATAGGCATGCGCTATGATACTGTAAATGGAGAAGTATCAAGCATGAGCCTTAACTATAATCCACATATTCGTTATCTTGAAGGCTGTGGTTAATGGGTAAGTTTTAATTAGTAGAAAGTTAAGAGTGTATATATGCTTATAAGATTATTAATGTTACCTATCTTTTTAACCTTATTATTAGCATCTTGTGCTGAAAAAATAAACAATAATGATTTAGGTGATATTAAAGCAACAGAAGTGCAAAGTAATTTCAAGAAAAGTAGTGATGTAAAACCTATTAGAACCGATACTGTCAGCGATAAAATTATTACCGCGAGTGGTACTAAAAACTTTACTCTACTCGATACTATTGAAGGTATTGAATCTAAACTAGGTACTCATCTAAAACTAAAACGATCTACCAATGAATGCTATACAGACGGTAGTAACTCAGATTTACAATTGACTTTTCTAAAAGATAAATTGATTTCAATCGATTTCTTTAGCTCCAATTATCAAACTGATAAAGGTTTCAAAGTAGGTGATAAAGTATCTAAACTTATGCTTAGTCATCCTGAGGTTGAATATCATGAGTCAACAAGTAATATGGGCGATGAAAGTTACTATGTAACAACTAAGTCTTATACAACTCAATCTGACAACCAAGGTAATGCATTTACTTTTCATGTTTCAGATAGCGATCCTTATACTATTAGCATAATAACGGTAACTAACTATATTGATGACCATAGTCCTTGCAACGCTTATTAGTTCAATTTAACTTCATATAAGTGATTTTTGAAATATGCATGTCCTCATTTAATTAAACAATCTAACTCAATATATAGTTTAATCACTATAAAATCGATACAGTGCTGCTGGGATGCTTTCTTTTAAAACATGGGTTGCGCAGCCTCTGGCTGCAATGACACAGCACGCAAGTAAAATTTATACCAGTAGCGCGTTTAAATCCATAACAGTTTTACATTCAGCTGACTATATAACTACCATCTACCTTATTAGATAATCGATATAGCAGCTCAAATAGACCATATTTATTATTCAGACAATTACGATTGTCTTATTTTTCGTAAAACGGATTAGCATTGCAATAAATCAATTATATAAAAGCTATTTTGCATAAAATTGATTACATTTTATTTCAAGCAATGACGAATGATCCAATGTCATGATTTTAATATCCTGCGACATTTATAACTTTGACATTACTTTTCTTATCCAAAAGCAACTTCACAGGCTTGTTTGCGGTTGTTTTTATATTTACGACCTTACAGCCAGTCGACAATCGGATGGCAAATGTTAAATTTTGCTCGTCAATAATCATATTTTCAAACGTTGAGTTTTTGAGCAATACCTCACGACCTCCTGCAATTGCCATTGCTCTAAACTGATGGCGCGTACTCTTAAAGTGAATATTGCTAAATTCCTTTAACTTTGTGTCAGCTTTTAGGCGTACATAAGCAGAGCCTGTCGCTGCGCCCGCTTTAATAAATTGACAGTCTTCAAAATACACGCCCAAATCGTTTGAATTGCCTATGTTGGTGTCTTGAAATATAACCTGATTATTGCCATAACCTGTACCCGCGTTTTCAAAGATCACGTTTGTAAACTTAATACCACGATATTTATCGTTGATATTGTTGGGTTCACAGTCAAATAAATACAGACCGCTTATCAGTTTACCTTGTTTTGATGTAAACCTATTATCAATACTAACTTTACCACGTGTAAACCGAAACCCTTGTCCTGCAACGATAGTTACTGGATTTCTTGCCGTTGATCCAATTAAGAAGTCCTGAGCTTCAAAATCAATCTGACCATCATACTTTAGGTAAAGACCATCATACCTTGCTCCGCTTGTCTTAAAATTTTTGAGACGAGCACCCCGCTCTTGAATGCGTATACAGTGCAGAGCTTTGGTGTTTTTGTGCGTGCCATTTCTGTTAGAGGTAAGCTCATCTCGCAAGGTCTGACCTCGTATGTCGAATCCATCTAAGACGAAGTTTACTCCGCCTGTCTTTACATCGACGACAGTAGAAGGTGTTTTTGCACGTAAAATGGTATTACCATCACTAAAGAGCTCAATATTCGGACTATCTATCACCAAACTACAAGGATAGTCGCCATTAGGGAATATAATCCGAGCGCCACCGATAGACTTAGCATAGTCTATCGCCGCTTGCGGAGAGCGATAATCTTTAACATATATCTGCTTAAGGTTTGAGTCTGATGATGTAGGCATTTGTCTGTCTATATTCGTTTAGGTAGATGCTTTATACCAATTGCTAGTACATACTGTCAAGTATTGCCTACCAAATGTTTCAATACATAATTTTTAAACTCTTTAAAACCGTTTGTTCATTGTTATAACTCTACTATGTTCTACTATAGTTGCTTAGCTGGTGCTAATTTAAACTATCTATACATTCCACTTCCCTTTTATAACAGACTTTGGCAAACCTTGAGTTCATAATCTCTGAAAAACTGTGACGGCAGTCATGGGATTCT
Source organism: Psychrobacter sp. ENNN9_III (assembly GCF_001462175.1). Taxonomy (NCBI): domain Bacteria; kingdom Pseudomonadati; phylum Pseudomonadota; class Gammaproteobacteria; order Moraxellales; family Moraxellaceae; genus Psychrobacter; species Psychrobacter sp. ENNN9_III. Next base: position 7,423 of record NZ_LNUO01000070.1, on the reverse strand, counting down.
TGTCTAAATAATGACTTGAGCATTTATTAATCAACAGGAAATAATAACAATGGAAGATAAGATTTATGATTTAGGGGCAGGATTTTGGAGTATCAGAGGCTCATTTATCAAAAACGGCATACTAGACATAGGTGTTCAGTGCGCACTGGTAAAACTCTCATCTAGTCGTTTTATTTTCTTAGACAGTTACACTCTGACAGATGGCGTACGCGCTCAAGTAATGGGATTAACCAATGACGGCCAAGATGTCGAAGCGGTGCTGAACGTTCATCCCTTTCATACTGTTCATTGTGAGCAGATGGCAAAAGACTTTCCGCAAGCGATCTTTTACGGCAGCAGCCGCCATCCCAAAGCAAGTCCCGAATGTAAAATGGAGTGATGATTTGGTCGAAAGTGACGCTGTCGCTGAACGTTATCCCGAGCTTGAATTTTCTTTACCTAAAGGTATTCACTATATCGCACCTGATGCAAGTGTTCATGCTAGCTCACTTCTAGTATTCCATCCAGCCAGTCTCAGCATCTATGTTGATGATACTTTTGAGATTCCACCTTCAAAGTTGATTAATACCATGCAAGCTGACTTAGGCTTACATCCAACAACTCTAAAAGCACTTAAAGATGAGCTTAATGCGGGTAAAGAGTATTGCGATTGGGCAACTCAGCTGGCGCATAAGTGGCGTGACGTACGCAATTTTTGTGGCGCGCATTCAGGTTTGGTCAAGTTTGAAGAAGGCAGATTTGAGGCAGCTCTACTCTCTGCTATCGATAGAGCGCGTCCTGAGCTTGAAGCATAGTATAATTTAACTCCTCAACTTTTTAATTTGACCTTTTAATTTAATATTTTTATAAATCATCCATTATTAAGGAATATTGTTCATGGCAGATAAAATTTACAATTTAGGCGCAGGTTTTTGGAACATACGTGGATCTTTTCGTCTAGGCGGTGTACTTGACATAGGTACCCAGTGCTCGCTCGTACGGTTAGAGTCAGGCAAGTTTGTCTTTTTGGACAGTTACGAGCTGACTGGTGATGTACGAGATCAAGTTATGGCATTGACCAATGACGGCCAAGATGTCGAAGCTGTGTTGAACCTTCATCCTTTTCATACCGTACATTGCGTCCAAATGGCAAAAGATTTTCCGCTAGCCGAATTTTATGGAAGTAGCCGTCATCATAAACAAGTACCCCAAATACCATGGGCAGATGACTTAGTAGAGAGCAATGCAGTAGCCGAACGCTATCCGGAGCTCAAATTTTCTTTATCTCAAGGCATCTACTATATCTCTCCTAATGAGAAAATTCATGCAGGCTCGTTATTGGCTTACCATCCTGCCAGCAGAAGTTTGCATGTAGATGATACTTTTATGAGCCCACCAGCAAAGGTGCTTGAGGCGGTATTACCTGAGCTCCTCTTACATCCTACAACCAAGCAAGCGCTTAAAGATGAGCCAGACGCTGGCAAACAATATTGCGACTGGGCAACTGAGCTTGCGCATAAATGGCGCGATACCCATAATTTCTGTGCTGCCCACTCAAGCTTGATCACATTTGAAGTTGGTGGGTTTGAGAAGGCATTATTAAAAGCGATTGAAAAAGCACGCCCTAAGCTTGAGAAGTCTTAATTTTTTAAGCTTTAACAGACATACCTTATCGTTCATTCACTTTTGAATTAACGGTAACATGGACATTTTGACTATAAAAAGGACTGTAATATGAATCGTCATTATTTAGCGACTGCTGTGCTGGCAGTAAGCGCTTTAGGTTTTTCTGCTTGTACCTCTAATCAGCAGGCTTTGACAGATCAGCCTACTGATGCCAATGTGACCGTAGTGACACCGCAAGGCAATGGTGGTGTCCATCATCCTAAGTGGTCATACGAAGGTAATACAGGTCCCGAGTATTGGAGTGATGTCGAAGGCGCTAGTGCTTGCAAGATTGGTAAACAGCAATCACCTATTAATATCAAAGAAGTGACTGCCAGTAGCTCAGCTGCGCCCGTCATTAACTATGCTCAATCGACCAACATTCGCATTCATGACAATGGACATACAGTCGTCTATACGCCAACGACCGAAGACAACGCTATTATGGTAGAGAACGAACGCTATGTGCTCAAGCAGTTTCATTACCATACCCCAAGCGAGCATCAATTCGGCAGTCAGAGCTATCCTGGCGAGATCCATTTTGTGCACGCTAATAGCGAAGGCAATCTTGCTGTAGTGGGTGTCATGCTGCAAATTGGTGAGGCCAATGACGCGCTACGGGTGTTACTAAATGGTACTGAGCTGACCACTCAAAACGATGATGAATACACGGCTAATGGCGTAGACTTGTCTGCTTTAGCACCGATCATGCCTACCTTCTATCATTATGATGGTTCGCTCACGACGCCGCCATGTTCAGAAGAAGTACAATGGTTTGTCAGTAAAAAACCACTAACCCTCGCTAGTGATCAGTTTGCGATTATGTCTGATCTGTATGAAGGCAATAACCGCCCTATTCAGCCACAAGGCTCGCGTAAGGTAGAGCAGCTTAATCACTAATTAGTCATTAATTTTAATTACTAATTTAATTATTTATGGTTCAAAGAATGATAAATTTGGATGCTTAAGATTTGGGCTCAAAAGTTGCGATCTAGTGTCGCTGGTTTTGAGCCCTTTTATCGTTTTTATATCTTTTCTATCTCGCTTCTATGAAAATAAAAACTGACTTAGCTCCTCTTTATTATCAATAACATCTGCCAAGGTATATTTTTCAAGAACGGTAATAAATGCTGTTAGCGCTTCAAAAAATATGCCTTTAAGTTGACAAGCTGGTGTAATCACACAACCTATAGCTTTATTGTCTTCTTCGCTAATAAAGGTAATCGGTAAGCCTTCTGAGCGAGGCTTTTGACTATTACTTCTCACTGTAGCAAAGCACTCCACCAAATCAAAGTCAGGCTCTATCTGTTTGATCAACACACCCAAATTTATGTCTTTTGGCTCATAAGCCAGACGAATACCGCCATTTTTGCCGCGCACACTCTCTATATAGCCAAGCTGGCCCAATTGATGAATAATCTTGGTCAAATGACTTTTAGAAATATGATAGCTGTCTGCAATATCACTAATATTTGCTAGCATCTCAGGTTCTGGTCTTACTGCTAGATAAATCAGCGAACGCAGTGCATAATCACTATAATTGGTCAGTCGCATAAATTTACGTCCCTATTTAATTTAAATTACTTAAAACTTTCTCTCAAAATCACATTTCAAGAATTTATCTAAATCAGTCTTAGCTATAGTCAGTTCAAAATAAAGTCGATAGCCTACTATCGCTGTGCTACTGTACCGGTTTTGAAATTGACTAAATATATCTAAACCTTGATTGTCCTAAAATTATTAATTAGACCTTCTTGGTGAACCTTTAACCTCCACATTTCTTTACCCAAATAAACCATCAGGTCTAGGACGTACGAGCATCGGTAGATAGCTGATACAGAATAGTACGAAGCAGGCAATCCATGCACCCTGAGCGATCATAACCCATAGCAGATAATGATTCATATCAGCGAGCGGTAATAATACTCGACTAACAAATACCAATACCATCAAGACATACATAATATTTACGGTCTTAGGCGGCTTATGAATACTGCGCCCTGTATGTCCAAGTGAGACCCGCGTCATCATCGCGACCGTCATCATCCCAACACCTGTAATAGCTAACCCATGCATAGCAATACTGTGGGCGTAACCTAACCATGGTTGCAGCGCGTACAACAAGAAACTTAGACACATGCCCATAAACGCAATATATAGCGACCATAATAAGGGCTTTTGCCAAATACCGTGATGATACCAACCAATTAGGCGCACGATATTGACTACTGCTACCCCAAGCGCTGTAATGCTAAGCAAGTACTTATTAGGATAAAACAAATCAACGATAAAAAAAGCTAAAAAAAATAACAGACTGGCGACATCTTGTACTTTGTTATTACGCAAATTCACCGTTTCTCTAATGCCCTCAGAATTTGTTATGCTAAGACCACGTTCAATAAAGAATGGTACAACGCGCCTGCCAATGGTCAATACCAAGCCGATAATTAAGTAAAAACCTAAGTAAATACCTATTTTAGTCGTACTCATATCAGCATTGATAATACCCCAATAACACAATCCGTTGCCTAAAGTTAATAAAGCCAGCTTTGCCAATATACCCATCTGCTTATATTGCTTGACTTGCAATACTGCTCGAAAAATAACAAAAGCCATCGAGCCGATAAACAATAAATCAAAAATTGCAGCAGCATGTAATAACGGTACACTACTACCCGCAACCGTCATTCCAAAACCAAAAGCAAACCAGCTAAGTCGTGCCAAAAGCCAGCAAGTAAAAATAGCCAGTAGCTTATAGCCATGTGGCATCATCACTCCTGTCCAAGTCTTTACCGCTGTCAACAAAAACCCCGCCACCACTGCCAAGGCATAACCATAAATCATCTCATGACCGTGCCAATATAGTGGGTTTAGCTCCTGTGCCTCTATGTCAGTATGACCGGTAAATACAAATGCCCATAACGCCATCGTTATGATAGCGAACAATGCCGCACCACTAAAAAATATGCGAAAGCTTAAATTCAGAATAGAGTGCGGAGAGCTTGGCGGCTTACTAGGCAAATTGATAGATTGCATAACTACTTTCTCAGTCATATAAAAAAATATTTATAAGATTCATACTATATGAATCTTATAAATTATACAATGAATAGCTATGAACATTAATGCTCCTTCATCATGGACATTACACTCCTAGCATTGACTGTCATAAGCTTGACTGCTTAAATGGTTCACTTCTAGGAGAATACTATGACTGAAGAAAATGCACCGGAAGAAAAGCGCAAAATCGTCAATAAGTTTTTGATGATCCTTACAAAAGAGCAGCCACAAATGTATTATGCGACGACCTCTGAGATCTCTCGTAGCATTCATACGATGATAAAAGAACATACCAATCGCTTATCAGTAGAAGAGCAAGCACTCGTCAGGAATATGACTGTCGAAGAGATTGGCGCTCTGCTAGGTTTTCATTCTCATTAGCACTGCCATATATAAGATGACTGATGTTTAGATGCAAGACTCGCACAAAAAGACCGCTATTGGAGCGGTCTTTTTCATCTGTCTCAATGAGACCTAATGCTATTAAAATGGATACTGACGTGGTTCGTTCTGTACTGATATCCAATGCGTTCTGGTAAACTCTTCGAGTATCCATTCACCATTGAAGCGGCCAATACCTGAGTTTTTCTCACCGCCAAACGGTACATTACTCTCATCGTTGACTGAGATATCATTAATATGAGTCATGCCAGCTCTGATACCGCGGGCAAAACGCAGACCTTTTTGCATGTCCGATGTAAATACAGCACTAGACAAACCATACATAGAAGCGTTGGCGATCGACAATGCATCGTCTTCATCTTTAGCACGGATGATACCGACCACTGGTCCAAATACTTCATTACACGATAAATCCATCTCGCGAGTCACTTCGGTAAAAATGTGCGGCGGCACTACTTGACCTTTAATCTCACCACTCAAAATCATGTTGGCACCTTCTTTTTGTGCTTTAGCGATTTTTTCTTTCAGTGATTTGACTTGTTTTTCATTGATAATTGGACCGACTGCTGTGTCCTGTTTACTTGGATCACCAACATTTAAAGTCTTGACGTGCACTAAGAAACGCTCTACAAATTCATCATAAATCTCGTCTTCAACGATAATACGATTGATAGCGATACAGATTTGACCTTGATGCAAAAACTTACCAAAGGCTGCCGCTTTTACCGCTTGCTCGATATCAGCATCTTTTAATACCACAAATGGACTGTTACCGCCCAGCTCAAGCGCGACCTGTTTGAGGTAATCGCCACCGTTGGCCAGCTCGCCAATATGCTTGCCGACTGAGGTCGAACCAGTAAATGAGACAAAACTTGCAATATCATGCGTGACGATAGCATCACCAATCTCACTACCAGCACCAACGACGACGTTGAGTAATCCTTTTGGCAGACCCGCTTCTTCAAATATTTTGGCGAGCAATAAGCCCCCCGTAATAGGTGTGTCACTGGCAGGTTTAAGTACGACCGCATTACCAAGTGCGAGCGCTGGTGCAATAGAGCGCTGGGTAAGGTGTAACGGAAAGTTCCATGGGCTAATAACCGCTACGACCCCGATTGGCTCACGGTAGACAAAGTTCTCTTTGCCTGGCGTATTCGATGGACGAATCTCACCATGCATGCGGTTAGGAAAAGTAGCAGCTTCAAGCGTGATCGCACGCGCACTACCGAACTCGACCATTGCTTTAATGCGCGTACTGCCCGACTCTTTGATGAGCCAATCGACTATTTCATCTTGACGCTGATCTAAAATATTGACGACGTTATACATTAAACTGGCACGCTCAGCTGGTGTCTTTTGCGCCCATTCTTTTTGTGCCGCATTTGCCGCTTGATAGGCTTCATCAAGCTGCTTACTGGTAGCCTGTTTAATCTCGACCAGCGTGTCGCCATTATATGGATTGATATCAGTATTGATGCTGTCATCTTGTCCGCTCTGCCACTCACCTGCAATATACTGCAAATGAAAGTCGCTATAAGCGTTGTTATTGCTATCAGTATTATTGGTTGTCATAACTACTATCCTTAATTAGTTGTGATAATTATTAGTGTGATGTTAATTCAAATTATTCTTTATAAAATATTTTGCGAAAATCATAAAAAAGCGCTAGCAAGATTCTAGACTATATACCTTATATAGATGATAAAGCTATTGAGTCAGAAGCTAAGCTTGCTAGACGACTGGTCTAATGGTAACATAGAAGTTAAACGAAACAAGACTGCTTCAGCTTTAAACATTGTTGATAAAACGTAACTTTTATAAAATTATACTCATGTAATATAGCACTACATGGCACTACGCAATGTTTTTAAGCGCTATGACCTGATATCTTATTTCAAAATTCTTATACTAATATAATTATAAAACTAAAGAATAGTGTTCTAAGGAGAACATAACTTTTATGTCTATTACTAAAACTGCTACACCATCAAATATTGAACCATCAAATATTGCTCCATTAGATACTAGGGCTCACCTCCTAGCGATAGGCTACCAACTGATTGCGCAGAAGGGCTTTACTGCTGTCGGTATCAAGCAGATACTAGACACGGCAGGCGTCCCTAAAGGGTCTTTTTACCATTACTTCGCTTCAAAAGAAGCGTTTGGTGAAGCTATTATCAATCATTACTTTACCAAGTATAAGAAACGTCTTGAGACTATTGGCGCACAAGACATCAGCGCGCAGCAAAAGCTTTATGATTACTTTCAAAGCTGGTATGACACCCAGCAAAATGGCTGTGATCATGAAAAATGCTTG
>NZ_LNUO01000007.1:0-8817 GCF_001462175.1 Psychrobacter sp. ENNN9_III | reverse complement strand
GGGAGAGCCGACGCTCTCCCTTTTTTATGGCTACTACTATTTTATAGCCACTATAATGACTATTGTAAGCAAATAACCGTTTGGCAACTTGTCAAAGCCATCTAGTCAAATCCTGCTTCCATTTCTTCTAATGTTGTCATCGATGACAATAACTTCTCTTCATTATCGCTATGCTGCTGCTGTAGCGCACTTTGCTCATCTAACAGTTTTAACAAGTCAGCTTTGCGGCTCTCTTCATAAAGATCAGTGTCGGCCAGCTTTTCTTCTAACGTTATTAGTTGCTTATCAATCTTAGCTAAAGTCTTCTCGGTATTCTCAATCTCACGACGAATTGGCGCTGTCAGTTTACGTTGTTCAGCAGCCAGCTTGCGCTGTTCATCTTTACTGAGTGCAGGCTGAGCAGTTTTGACTTTTAGGGCGGTAGTAGATGCTGCACTATTTAATAGACTGTTATCTGTTTCACGTGAAACAAATTTTTTACTCTCTTTTTTACTTTTTTTTCTTGCTCGTATTTTTGTCTGCGGAATTCTCTTGTTTGCGTTTTTCCGCCAGCCATTTACCGTAGTCACCGATATCACCATCGAACTCATCAATTCGACCATCATGTACCAGATATAGCTCATCACAGACATTGGCGATTAGCTCACGATCATGTGAGACCAGCACCACTGCCCCTTGAAACCCTTGTAGCGCGATAGTTAAGGCTTGGCGCATTTGTAAGTCTAGGTGGTTGGTTGGCTCATCAAGGACCAGCACGTTTGGACGCTGCCAGACAATCAAAGCCAGCGTCAAACGCGCGCGTTCTCCGCCAGAGAATAGCTTACTTGGCGTATCAATACGATCCCCACGAAAGTCGAAGCTACCAAGGAACGAGCGCAAATCAGCGTCTGATGTCTTGCCCGCTAGGCGGCGCAGCATTTGTAGCGGGGTGGCCGCTGCATCTAAAGCATCCATCTGATGCTGGTTAAAGTAACCAAGTTTTAAGGTATCGGACACGCGGTAAGTACCTGACAAAATTTTCAGCTCGCCGACCAAGGCTTTAATTAGCGTTGATTTACCAGCGCCATTCATACCAAGCAGACCAAGACGGGTATCAGGCGTTACTTGTACGCTTGCGTTATACAAAAGCGGCGTATCGCTATAGCCGATGTCCGCTTGCGTCATCTCAATTAGCGGTGAGCTCATATTGGCTGGCTCATAGAAGCGAAAAGAGAAAGGATTGTCCGCCATCATCGGTGACAGCTCTGCCATACGCTCAAGCTGCTTGATACGGCTTTGGGCTTGCTTAGCCTTACTGGCTTTGGCACGAAAGCGACGTATAAAATCATCTAAATGTGCGCGGGTGGCTTGCTGCTTCTCAAACGCTTGCTGCTGCTGCGCCATGCGCTCGTGACGGGTACGGATAAACTGTTGATAGTTTCCTGTATAAAGGGTGATTTTTTGTTGTTCGACATGCAAGATATGACCGACTGTCGCATCTAAAAACGCTTGATCATGTGAGATGACTATAACCAAACCTGTAAAAGCATTGATCCAAGTTTCAAGCCATAAAATAGCATCCAAGTCCAAATGGTTGGTCGGCTCATCGAGTAACATCAAGTCCGCGCGGCTCATCAAAGTCTTTGCAAGGTTTAAACGCATACGCCAACCGCCCGAAAACCCTTCGACTGGCAGCTCATGCTGGCTTGTCTTAAAGCCAAGACCTGCCATGATTTGTGCCGCTTTGGTCGGTGTACGATAGCCATCAATTTCATCGAATTGCTGATGCAAAACCCCAATCTGCTCATCACTGACGGCGCTTAAATCATTTAAAGCTGCGTTAATCTCATACCATTGCTCATCGCCGCTCAAGACATAATCAATCGCTGTTTGGCTACTGGCACCGACCTCTTGCGCCATGTGGGCAACTTGCCAACTGTCAGGAATACTCACCTCGCCCTTATCAAGCGTGACTTCGGTATCACCAGCGCCCATCTGCGTGAGTAACAAGGCAAATAAAGTAGACTTGCCTGTGCCGTTGTTGCCCGTTAGACCTACTTTTTGGCCCGGATGGAGCTGAAAGCTTGCCCCTGCAAACAACTCGCGCCCATCGCGGCGCACGCTCACGTCTTTAAATTCGATCATATAGTTTCTTCATCTCAATAATAATATAGAACATAAGGCTATAAAAAATACACGACTAGCATGTTTACTGGCGGCTATTATTTCAAACGCCTAGCCGATAGGCAAACGATTAAATAACTATTTCAAATTCAAGCGAATTTATGGAGACAAGCTTATTTATAATGATAGGCTTAAATATAGAGGCTCGTTTGAACGATAAATACTTATCCGTAGGGAGTTAGGGTAAGGTAACCAACGTTACGCTTGACAAATCCAACGCCACCCCCATTATGATATACTGCAATAAGATAAATACCAGCAACAACCAAAGTGTTGTGATGGTACAAATATAATATTTATAATGCTTTAATAGTTTTGCCATAATGACAGCACCCAATCGAATCAAACGCCGTACGTATCTTTTTTTGCAAACTTTTGATTGCAAACCCAAACAGGACGACGATAGCATTTGATCCTAGCAACTGAGGTAGATATGAACGAATCAGCCACCCAATTTAGTCCAAGCTCAAGCCAGCCCGTAGATCCCACTGTTTTGAATTTAACGGATAGTGCCGCCCAAAAAGTACGTCGCCTACGTGAAGAAGAAGGTGACAGCAACCTGATGTTACGTGTCTATGTGACTGGTGGCGGCTGCTCAGGGTTTTCCTATGGTTTTAACTTCGCCAATGACCTAAACGAAGACGATGCCAACTTTGATAATGGTGACGTGACGTTGGTTGTCGACTCAATGAGCTATCAATACCTGCAAGGCTCTACAGTTGACTACACCGAGGGCTTAGAGGGCGCGCGTTTTATCGTGACGAATCCAAACGCGACCACTACTTGTGGCTGCGGTTCATCGTTCTCTATATAAATGATTGCTTTGATGTTAAAGATTTAGTGTAGCTATTATTTAAATTTTTTTGCTTAGGCACCTATCTTATTGTTAGGTGCTTTTTAGTCTAAAGTTTTAACTTATGTGTTTTAGTATGATTGAATCGAATAAGCAACTGATACAGTACTGCACATTTAATGAAAAAATGTAGATAAATGCAGATAAATGAATATAATTAGCACCCATTAGTTTAGTTTTTTGCTATTATTTCCTAACCAATTTTTTCGTCAGAATTGGTCAAGTTAACCTTGGATAAAGCTTATTGTATTTGTAATTGTTCGTGGTTTTCAGAGTAGCTTTGAGCTAAACTGACGGAATTCTTCACCCTAATATCTACCTCTTTTATGGTCAAACATCAGTTGCGCTTTGATCCGCCATAATAAATAACAATAGATGACTATTATGAGTAATTTTGCGAGTAGCTTTGAGAGCTTTAAAATCCCAAATTGGTTCGACAGTCAGCATTTAGCGGGTATGCTCCGCGGTATCGAAAAAGAAGGTTTGCGCGTTAAGCCAGATGGCTTTTTGGCACAAACACCGCACCCAACCAAACTTGGGTCAAAGCTTACCCATCCGTTTATCACCACGGATTATTCAGAAAGCCTGCTTGAGCTCATCACCGATCCCAAAACCTCCCCCAAAGAAACCTTAAATATGCTACGCCAACTGCACTTGTTGGTCTATCAAGGCATGCCTGAAGGTGAGCTGATGTGGCCATTATCAATGCCATGCATGCTGTCTTCTAAAGATGAGGACATCCCACTAGCCGATTATGGCAGCTCTAATACTGGTAAGCTTAAAACACTATATCGTAGTGGACTTGGTATTCGTTATGGTCGCCGTATGCAGGCTATTGCAGGCTTACATTATAACTTATCTTTTGGCGATAACTTATTTGAAGCTTGGCAGGCTAAGACGCCCACTGCACAAAGCCAGACGCTAACAGAGTTTAAGAACGAAAAGTATCTGGGCCTTATCCGTAACTTTAAGCGCTTGACCAGCTTGGTGCTGTATTTATTAGGAGCCAGTCCAAGCGTTTGTCCTTGCTTTGTGGCGGGACGTGAGCATGATTTAGAGCTACTAAATGACTCAACTTACTATAGACCTGCCGCCACTAGCCTACGTATGGGCAAGCTTGGCTATACCAACAGTGTGCAAGAGCAGCTAGATATCCGTTATAACAACTTGCCTGAGTATATAAAAGGATTACGCCGTGCAATTCAGACACCGCACGAGAGCTTTGAAAAGCTTGGCTTAGACGATGCTGATGGCAACCCTATCCAGATTAATAATCACATACTGCAAATAGAAAACGAATACTACAGCCCTATTCGTCCAAAACAAATCGCGATGAGCGGTGAGACGCCAACAGAAGCGCTTGAGCGTCGCGGTATAGCTTACGTTGAGTTTCGCGCCATCGATCTCGATCCTTATAGCGATGTTGGTATTCGTCTTTCTAGCGCCTGTTTCTTAGAAGTCATGGCCCTGTACTGTCTACTAAGCGACTCACCTGATCTGCTCCCTGATGAAGAAGAAGCGCTAGCCATCAATCTTGAGCGCGTGGTCAACGAAGGTCGTCGTGAAGGCTTACATATTATAAATAATGGTGAAGAGCAGTTACTTGAGAGCTGGATGCTTGTACATTTGGATCGTATGCAGCCACTTGCAGCTTTGCTCGACTCACATTATGGCGGCAACGACTACCGTACGGCTGTGGCTTTGATGCAAGGCAAGGCTGGACATCCTGAGTCAACCATTTCTGCACAAGTAAATTCTGATAGTAAACGTCTAGGGAGCCTATGGCAGCTTGGTTTTACCTTAGCGCAGCAACATCGTGATTCGTTGTTACAGCAGACGCTTAATCCAAATACCCAAGCTAAATATGAAGTACTGGCTGAAAAGTCTATCTTGCAGCAAGCGGAACTTGAAACAGCTGAGACTGAAAGTTTTATGGATTTTTTACAGCAGTATCGTTAATAAATGACTAACTACTACTGATATATAATATTGATTAATACATCATTCTATAAGAGTACCTCGCTAATGCAAAAACTGACCAATTATCGCAGTTTACAAGTATTTTTGGTTTTTATGACCGTGATTGGTATGAGTTATGCGTTGTTTTTTTTACAGCGTTATATGGGGTTATCTCCTTGTCCACTCTGTATTTTCCAGCGTATTGGTCTAATGGTAATGGGTGCTTTTGCGTTAATAGCTGCTTTATTTAACCCTAAAACGCTAGGACTACGATTGATATTATGGCTTGGTAGCTTAGCTGGTATCGGCTGGGCTACAACCGTAGCAGCGCGTCATGTTTGGCTACAGCACTTACCCGCTGACCAAGTCCCTTCATGTGGGCCAGGTTTAGATTACTGGCTCGATACCTTGCCTATGCAGCAGGTACTAAAAGAAGTGTTTGCCGGATCAGGCGAATGCGCAACTATCGACTGGACATTTATGGGACTTAGTATTCCTGAACAATCATTAATATTTTTTAGTATCTTGTTGTTGGTACATATATTGATATTGTGGCGTATTTTTCGCCCAGTGAAGACACTAGCTTAATAATAGCAACCTGAATATTGTTGTGCTTTTTTCGTGTCTTGTTTTTTATCCTTTCTCGTAACGTATTCATGGTAAAACACCTTAGGCGTTCAACCAAGAATTCATCTCGTTTAACTTTACTTACTCCTAACAAAACATCTACATAAGAGTAATATCGGTTTGTTAAGGTACCTAGCGTTTATTCCTCTTATATAGTCGTCTATCGGTCAAATTTGACTACTTTCAACCTAACTTATCTTAGAAGTGGTATTTAAGGCAGATAAGCGGTCGTTTAATAAGTATTAAAATACAAAAAGAGATACATTTAACTAATTGAAACCAGTGACGTTTTTACAACGTTGCCGTGACTTATTGACGCTACTATTGAGATAAACATTGATAGATATCTAATTTGCTTTTTTATTATAAAATAAACCTTTATTTTCTTTTTTATATGATGAAACAATTTATCCCTACCCCGCTTGTGGTGGTCTCCTCAATCAAACGCTTTGGTAGCCTTTTGTTGCCTTTGCCGCTTTGTATGATTTTGATTGGCTGTGATAGTCAGTCATCTACTACCGCAGCTGCTCACAGTGCATCAATAAAACAATCTTTAACTGACAGTAAAGTCCGCCATGATAATAAGCATGATTCTATGCAGGTAGATGGTGATAGTGAAAGTGTTGCTGTAGCAGATGATATAGTGAGCGTTGATGAAGGTGACTCTTTACTAGCAGTAGCCGAACCTGATAGTCATGACACCAATGTACAGAGTCGTCGTACTCCGATGATTTCAAATGCCACTATGGATAGTGATTTACAGGCGACTTTGATTGGTGATTATGTAGGTATTTTGCCATGTTCTTTTTGTTCTGGTATGACAGTAACACTAAATTTGTTCGCTGATGGTACAATCACCAAGACGAACATCTATGAAAACCCAACCACTCCCAAAGTACCCCTTACTGAATATGGTATCTATCGTCAAGACAATGACACTATCACTATCGTTTATGAAGATGATCAAATCGAGAGCTACCGTATTCAAAACAATCATCTTGTTATGCTAAATGATGATGACACTTTGAACACCGATTACACCTTGTCACTCAAATAAGCAGACATTTATAGTGCTGGATATAACTCTATATGTAACAATATAGTCGCAACTTTATTGAAGCTGTTTAAACGACTATTTACGCCTACTTGTTGGGCGTTTTTTTATCGGTTATCTATTGGTGTTTACTTTACAATAAGCGCTGCTAACATTAATACACAGGTTAGTAGCTGTTAAATACTGAATCTTTTTTAATTTATTTATTGACTGTTTATTCTTGTCAGTATGACTTCATTTAATTTCTTATCATCACAGCGTGGACCATCTATGCATATTCATATTCTTGGTATTTGTGGCACTTTTATGGGTTCATTGGCCTTGTTGGCGCGAGAGCTTGGACACCAGGTCACAGGTTCAGATGCTAGTGTCTATCCTCCTATGTCGACCCAGCTTCAAAACGCTGGCGTAACTATCCAAGAAGGCTATCTTATAGAGCATTTGCAGCCAACGCCTGACTTGGTGGTCGTTGGTAATGCCATGAAGCGCGGTATGGATGTCGTCGAGTATATGCTTGATCAAGGTATGAGATATACTTCAGGGCCGCAGTTCCTCTCTGAGCAAGTATTGCAATCACGACATGTATTGGCAGTAGCTGGTACGCATGGTAAGACAACCACAACGACTATGCTGGCATGGGTATTACATTATGCAGGTATCGATACTGGGTTTTTGATTGGCGGTGTGCCGTTAGTAGATACGACAGATGCGCGCCTACAAAACGTATTTGCACATAGCAGTTATTTAGGCACAGCTACTGTACCCAATGAAGCTGCAAACTCTATCGAAAGTAATAGCACAACATCTGCAACATCGGGGTATTTTGTCATAGAAGCGGATGAATATGATTCTGCGTTTTTTGATAAACGCTCAAAATTCGTCCATTATCGACCTCGGACTGCTATTTTAAATAACCTAGAATTCGACCATGCAGATATTTTTGCTGATTTAAATGCTATCCAGAATCAATTCCATCATATGGTACGTATGATTCCAAGTGCTGGCAAGATTATCATGCCAGCAGCGACCGCCAGTTTAGAAGATACCTTGGCTAAAGGTGTATGGACGCCAGTCTGGCGCACCGCAGTGACGGACCAGAAGTTTACGAATATTGAAGCAGTCGATACAAAAAGCGCTACCAATGAGACTATTACAAGTGACTGGCAAGCAGCTCTGTTGACAGAAGACGGTAGTCAGTTCAAAGTAAGCTTTAACGCTGATCCATCAACGAGTGCTACTGTTGATTGGTCGATGAGCGGTATGCATAACGTTAATAATGCGCTAGTTGCAGTAGCTGCAGCTTATGATGTCGGAGTAGATATTACGACAGCATGTGCCGCCCTCTCAGCGTTTGCAGGTATTAAACGTCGCATGGAGTTAATCGGAGATGTTAACGATATTTTAGTATTTGATGACTTTGCTCATCATCCGACAGCGATTACGACGACCTTAGATGGTGCCAAAAAGAAACTCACTAACAGACGGCTATGGGCGATTATCGAACCACGTAGCAATACCATGAAGATGGGTATTCATAAGGACAGTCTGGCACAATCAGCAGCGTTAGCGGATCACACAATTTGGTATGAGCCTGCTGGCCTTGAATGGGGGCTACAAGAAGTCATTGAGCGTGCTGAACATAATGATAATCAGCGGGTTGTAAATAGTATAGAAGATATTATCGAGCATATTACGACGCATGCACAAACAGGTGATGCGATTGTTATTATGTCAAATGGGGGCTTTGAAGGTATTCATCAGCGTCTATTAACATCATTATCTGAGCTAAATGCTCAAACTTAGAGCTTCCTATTTTATTTTTGACTCATTGTAATTAAATAGCATTACATAGGTGGTTTAGCTAAATTTAAAAGCGTTATTCTTAACCATAAGAATAGCGCTTTTTTTTATCTCACCATATACTCGACTTTTATTCTATAATTTATAGACAAAAGTCCAATCTATATTAGTAACTGCCGTATTACTGTAATTACTTTTGTAACCTTTCATTTACTTATTTCATCTGCAAAATAGCAAATGGTGGTTTTTTCTCACATAGTGCTTACACTGGTAACACTTTACGCTTATTTATTTTGACGTTAAATGTTTACAATGCTGCTATCAACATTAGAAAAAGACTTAAGAAAAAATTAATATAAAA
>NZ_LNUO01000069.1:0-4600 GCF_001462175.1 Psychrobacter sp. ENNN9_III | reverse complement strand
TTTTTTTCCCCGGGGCCCAAGGAGTTTAAAGTACTTTACGCCGGTTACCAGCAAACCATCAGTTGGCTTGCCGAACAAATCAAAGCGGGCTGGGCAGATAACTCTGTACCACAACTCGATAATATCGCTGCCGAAAGCGTAGCAAAGCGTTGGTACTTTGCATGGCTTGGTGCAAGCTTGATTGCTAAAATTAGTCAAACCAATACACCACTTGCAGAAGTATGGCAAATGACGACTACTGAGATGGGCCGCTAATAGCGGCTCTTTGCTCTATACCTAGCTCTTTTCTATACTTAACCTCGATTTTGCAAAAATATTTTTAAAATCTACTATCTTTTGATAGGTTTCTTTACTTGTCTCCGGTCACCTAACTCTAGTTCTAACTAAGCCACTCTCAAAATAATCTAAGTAGCGCTTAACAGCATATGTGCTATTAGACTTTCACCCTAAGTTCTGCGCGAAGATTTTCGCCTTCTCATTTTTATAATCAGTTTCACATAAATTATAAATACGAGAGTTTTGTAAACACTACTAGACGACCGGTCTAATTCGTGTAGAATGCCCACATACGCAAAAACGATTTGGATAATTTTCTTATTCGCTTTTGCAAACTATACGCACAATCCATACATACCCAATGAATTTTAGGAATCTTATGAACAATTTTCAATATTACAACCCAGTACGTATTGTCTTTGGTGAAGGCCAAATTGAGAAACTATCAGACCTAGTGCCTAACGATGCAAAAGTACTGATTACTTATGGTGGCGGTTCCGCTGAACGCACTGGTACTTTAGGCGAAGTTAGGACAGCGCTAGCAGCGAGTGGTAGTCGCGAAGTCTTTGAGTTTGGCGGTATCGAACCAAATCCAGAGTTTAATACTTTGCTCAAAGCTGCTGATATGGTCAATGAACACAATATCGACTTTCTATTGGCAGTTGGCGGTGGGTCAGTCATTGATGGTAGTAAATTTGTCGCACTCGTATCTTCACTTAACGAAGATGACAGCACCGTCTCACGTGAAAAAGCATGGGATGCACTACTTAGCGGCTGTGCAAACATAGACACTGCTGTCGATTTAGGTGCCGTGCTAACTATTCCAGCGACGGGTTCTGAGATGAACAATGGCGGCGTGGTCAACCATAGTGAGCGCCAAGCAAAACTTCCTTTCCGTAGTCCACTAGTCTTCCCTAAGTTCTCAATTCTTGATCCGACTAAGACCCTCACATTACCTGAACGTCAGGTAATGAACGGTGTTGCGGATGCCTTTGTCCATGTAATGGAACAATATCTGACTTATTCATTCAATGCAAAAGTACAAGATGCCTTTGCTGAGAGCTTACTTAAGATTTTGATTGAAGAAGGCGCAGCGGTTAAAGATGATCCAGAGAATCTAGAAACACGTAAGAATATTATGTGGACAGCTACCATGGCGCTTAACGGCCTAATTGGCACTGGTGTACCACAAGATTGGACGACACACATGGTTGGCCATGAATTAACGTCATTACATAGCATTGACCATGCCCGCACCCTTACTATTTTATTACCATCAGTACTGCGCGAGCTCAAAGAAAGCAAAAAAGACAAGTTACTTCAATATGCACGTAACGTTTGGGCCATCGATAGCAATACTGATACAAAACAAGACGAAGACAGCATCATTGAGACTGCTATTGTTAAGACTGAGAACTTCTTCCGTAGCCTTGGCCTACCAGTTAGCTTAGCGGATGCCGAACTCGATGAGTCAGCGATTGACCCTATCATCAAGCAGCTTGAAGCGCATAACATGGTAAAACTGGGCGAACATGGTAACAATGACTTAGAAGTATCACGTCGTATCTTAGAGCGTTCGTTAAGCAGCGCCGCCTAAAATCTTAAATCAATAAATAAAAAGGATTATTAAAATGAGCTTTGATAAACAGCAAAATCAAGAAACAAACCGTCAAATTAAATTGGCCAGCCGTCCTACTGGCGAACCAAAAGCTGAAAACTTTGACATGACAACCAGCGATATCCCGACGCCAAATGACAATGAGATGCTGCTACGTACCGTCTATTTGTCATTAGACCCGTACATGCGTGGCCGCATGAGCGATGCCAAAAGCTATGCTGACCCCTTAGAGGTTGGTGATGTCATTATGGGCGCAACCGTTGCTCAAGTCGTTAAATCTAACCTTGATAAATTTGCTGTCGGTGATTTGGTGGTAGCAAATTCAGGCTGGCAGGATTACAGTGTCAGTGATGGGATAGGCGTGCTGAAATTAGATAAAGATATGCCAAACCCTTCCTATGGTTTAGGCGTACTCGGTATGCCCGGCTTTACCGGTTATATGGGTTTGACTGATATCGGTAAACCACAAAAAGGTGAGACGCTGGTCGTCGCTGCCGCAACAGGTCCCGTTGGCGCAACGGTTGGTCAAGTGGGTAATCAATACGGTACCCGTACCGTTGGTATTGCTGGTGGTAAAGACAAGTGTGATTTTGCCGTTAATGAGCTTGGCTTTGATGTCTGTATTGACCATAAAGCGGATGACTTCGCTGAGCAGTTAAAAGCCGCCTGCCCAGATGGTATCGATATCTATTACGAAAACGTCGGTGGTAAAGTATTTGACGCGGTCATGCCGTTATTAAATGCTCATGCCCGTATCCCAGTATGTGGTCTGGTCTCACAGTACAACGCGACTGAACTGCCTGATGGCAAGGATCGTTTAGGTGTATTGATGGGCAATATTCTGAGCCGTCGTTTAACCATCAAAGGCTTTATCATCTTTGAAGAGTATGGCGATCATTTCCCAGAGTTCCTCAAAACCATGAGCAAATGGGTAGAGTCAGGTGATGTGAAAACCAAAGAATCCATCGCTGAAGGCTTAGACGATGCACCAAATGCCTTTGTTCGTATGCTAAATGGTGATAACTTCGGTAAAACAGTGGTTAAAGTAGCTGATGTAAAATAGCTTTTGTTAATTGGCTGACGTTCGATGGACGGTTAAATAATAGTCAGTTAAATAACGACTTAACAACACAATTTGTTAAGACAACTACTGAAAACGACATCTTAACCATGAATACTGTTACATGGTTATGGCTAGCAGTCATCGTTAGTAAAACTACTGATTAAGCATAGTTACTTAAACTTAAGCATAGTTACTTAAACTTAAGCATAGTTACTTAAACGTGACTGCTAATCATCAATAATCTAAAAATAACTTTAATAAAAAGGAAAACTATGAATATTTTAATGGTACTAACCTCACACGATGAATTGGGCGATACTGGTAAGAAAACTGGCTTTTGGCTAGAAGAATTTGCCGCCCCTTATTATGCTTTTCTTGATGCTGACGCTAATGTGACGCTCGCCTCTCCTGCTGGTGGACAACCACCGCTTGATCCTAGTAGCGACACTGAAGACGCACAAACCAAAGATACCAAACGTTTTAAAGAAGACAGCGATGCGCAAAAACATCTTGCCAATACCAAAAAACTTGCCGATGTAAAAGCAGAAGACTTCGACTCCGTATTCTATCCTGGTGGTCATGGTCCATTATGGGATTTGGCAGTTGATGAAAACTCTATCAACTTGATTGAGAGTTTTGTGAAACAAGACAAACCTGTTGCTTTTGTTTGTCATGCGCCCGCTGCACTTAAAAACGTCAAGGTTGATGGCGAATACTTGGTAAAAGGCAAGACGGTTACTGGCTTTACCAACACTGAAGAAGACGCCGTTGGCCTTACCGATGTGGTGCCGTTCTTGGTAGAAGATACACTAAAAGCCAATGGTGGCAACTATGAAAAAGCTGCTGATTGGGAGTCATTTGTGGTCGAAGATGGTTTATTGATCACAGGTCAAAACCCAGCCTCATCAGAAGAAGCGGCTAAGCGTTTGATCAACAAGCTCAAAGGTTAATATCATGATTCGCTTACATCACCTTAATCAGTCACGTTCGTTGCGTACGCTTTGGCTCTTAGAAGAGCTAGGCGTGCCTTATGAAGTGGTCAGTCATCAGCGCGATGCCAAGACTCATTCGGCACCAGATTCTCTGAAGGCAGTTCACCCACTCGGTAAATCTCCGGTTATCGAGATGGACGGCCAAATTTATGCTGAATCAGGGGCCATTACGGAGTTATTGATCGAACGATTTGCGCCAGAGCGTCTGCGCCCTGCGACAGACAGCTCGGATTATGGATATTATCTGCAGTGGATCGACTTTGCAGAAAGCTCGCTGATGTTGCCATTAATGCTTGAGCTATTTACCAAAAAAGCAGGCATTGATGACAATGAGTTTTTGAATGGCTATATCGATACAGAAAAAACCAGATTGTTTGAATATCTGGATGCTTCGGTTGAAGGTAAGTCGTTCATTGTGGGTGATAAGCTAAGTGGTGCTGACTTTATGTTGTCATTTGACTTAATCATTCTCGCTAAGCGTCAAAAACTCGACGCTTACCTGAATATCAGGCAGTATGCTGAAGCGCTTGCCAGTCTCGATAGCTATCAGCGCGCTATGCAGCTAGAGTCTAAGTACGACCAATCCGTTTAGCATTGCATCATAACTGACAGACCTATTTTCTGATACACAAAAACAGCTTCACGGCTCTC
>NZ_LNUO01000068.1:0-9799 GCF_001462175.1 Psychrobacter sp. ENNN9_III | reverse complement strand
AAACCTTCTGGGAGCTCTGTATAGAGCTGTTTTTTATGCGTGCTTTATTTTATGTTTGCATAAATAACCGTCGCATTATAGTCATCAATGTCATATGAGAGCATTAAGCTATAGAGCAACCAAACAAATTGTTCAGCACCATCCGTGAATTACGCGTCGATGACAAAAGCACGATAAAAGTTATGATAAAATCCTTTCTGAATTTTTTGGGTTATCTTTCAGATACCATCAGTGAGTTGACTGGCGTTTCACGCTATAAATACCAACTGACCTGACTCCCCGTCTGGCATCTGTCTTATGTCACTCTATTTCCTTATACAGATTGTGGTACGCCCATGAGTAACGAATACCAGTTTAAGCCCCACGAACAGCCAATAATGGTGGGCTCTCCAGCCAATCCTGACCATCCGGCACGCCGTAAAGTATTTTATTTGCTTATTGGGATTTTTGTGGGTCTCACAGCCAGCTTCCAAAATGGTCTACTTGTCGCCAACCTGACGCAAATTCAGGGTCAGCTAGGCTTAACGCCAGCTGAAGGTGGTTGGATATCGGTCAGTTATAATATGACCAATGCCTGTATCACCGTCCTGCTGTACAAAATTCGTCAGCAATTTGGCATGTCGCTTTTTAGCAAAATCACCCTGTCATTTTTGTTAGCCGCCACCAGTCTACAGTGGCTGATCAGCAGTCACTTGTTAGACACACCTAATATTAGCATTGAGCCCTATTATTTAGAGATTGTCGCTAGGGGACTTAGTGGTATGGTGGCAAGTGGTATGACCGTATTGGGCTTGTTTTATTGTCTTCAGGGTATGCCAACCGTCAAACGTACTAGTGGTCTCATATTGGGTTTTGGTCTGGTACAGTTTGGTATTCCATTATCACGTGTCATCTCGCCCTACCTCGCCATCGACGGTCAGCTTGAAAACTTATTTTTATTTCAATTTGGTCTGGCGCTGATTTGTTTTGGGCTGATTAATATATTAGAGCTACCACCAGGGAATACAGAAAAAGTATTTGAGAAATTGGATTTTGTAAGCTTTGGTTTTTTCGCTAGTGGTCTGGCTGCATTGGCTGTCGTTTTGGTACAGGGTCGAATTTTATGGTGGACGACACCTTGGCTCGTCTATCCACTGATGATTGCTATCGTCGGGATTAGCATCGCGTTATGGATTGAGACGCATCGCAAAAATCCGATGCTACAAGTGCGCTGGATGCGTAGCCGCAATATTATTGCATTCATGGTGACGGGCGCTGTCATGCGGATTTTGCTATCTGAGCAAAATGTCGGAGCGGCAGGATTGCTCGCTAACCTCGGCTACGGTAACGATCAGCTGGTTACTTTTTATGCTGTTATTATAGCCGCCAGTGCACTGGCTTTGATTATTAGTATTTTTAGTACCAATGCGATGGATTTGCGCCGACCTGTTATTTTTGCAGTGGCATTGATTGCCTTAGGGTCTTGGATGGATGTTGGTGTGTCTATTAATTCAGCACCCTATACGTTTTATCTCAGCCAGTTTTTGATTGCCTTTGCCGCGGTGTATTTCATGGGGCCTTTGGTTTTTGAAGGGTTTTTGCGGGCTATTGGCAGTGGCCCTGCGTATATTATTAGTTTTTCAGTGATTTTTGGCATTTCCCAAACAGTTGGCGGACTGGCAGGTGCGGCAGCCATTCAGGCATTTACGACCATTCGTACACAAATGCATTATGCAGATATGGTCAGCTCATTGAATTTGGGCGATCCTGCATTTAGCGCTCAGGTGGCAGGCACTCGTAACATGCTGTCGAATCAGACCACTGACGCGGCCCAAGCAAATATCGGTGCAGTTAGCCAAGTACTGCAAGGCATTCAGCGCCAAGCAACGGTCGCAGCATACAGCGACCTGTTTTTTCTGATGGCCTGTCTTGCTACTGCCGTTACGATTATTTTGCTGCTCAATTATCTTTATAACCGCTACCACAAGCGCAATCCACTGGCCAAAGAGCTCGCCGTCATCGCCAAGATGCGCGAAACAAAATAATTCAACTTATTATCTTAGTGATTTTTTATCATATTTATTTATAGTCAGACCAATCAGATATCTGCTTATTAACATTTAGGAGCATGTCATGAGCCAAGAAAAACCAAATGAGCTTAATAAAATACCTCAGACGTCAACTGATGCTCCAGCAACAGACACACGTACAGAGTCTGCTACGGCTCCAGTAGAGACCGCTACAAGCGCTACGCAAAAGAAAACGAATACATCCGAGATACAAGCAGCTACTGATACGCCTGATAGCGTGCGTGAGGATAACTCTGTAGAAGGCTCTATAGAAAATCAAGACGATGATAATGAAACGCCTATGCCGCCAAAAGAGCCGATATCAAACACGGCTGGCTGGTCTCCCAAGAAAAAATCCTATCTAAATTTGGGATTATTGATTGCGCTGATTGTCATTGGTGTGGCCTTGATTTTATATGCTTGGAAACTGCCACCATTTACGCCTACGGTGCAACAAACCAATAACGCCTTTGTCAAAGGTCAAACCACTATTATTAGTCCGCAAGTTTCCGGCTATGTCACCGAAGTGGCGGTGCAGGATTTTGCTGATGTAAAAGCGGGCGATCTACTGATAAGAATAGACGACCGAACGTTTCAACAGCAACTTGAACAAGCCGAGGCCAATACTGAAGTGGCGATCACCAGTCGCTCTACCAATGTTCAAGACACGCAATCTAGCCAAGCACAAATCGAAGCACGCAAAGCAGACTTATATAGCGCCAAAATCAATGTCGAGAGCGCTCGTGAAGACGTCAATCGCTATCAAGGCTTAGATGCTATCGGTGCGGTATCAAAAGCAGAAGTGGCTCATATCAAAGCAAAGCTGGCTCAAGCACAGGCAAGCGTGCAACAGGCTGAAGCCAACTTACAAGCCGCTCAACAAAACCGCGCCAAAACCAGTGGTACCCAACCCTCGCTGGACGCAAATATCAAAAGTGCTGAGGCAGGTGTGAAGCAAGCGCAAATTAATCTCGATAATACGATCATCACAGCACCTGAGTCCGGTCAGCTGAGCCAAGTCAGTGTCAAAGAAGGCCAGTACGTTAGCGCGGGCACCCAGCTCATGTATATCGTGCCAAAAGGCATTTGGATTATCGCAAACTTTAAGGAAACCCAAATAGCTAGTATGGCAATCGGCGAACCAGCTACTATTCATGTGGATGCGCTTGGCGGTGCCAAATTCACAGGTCATGTGAGCAACATCTCACCAGCCACTGGCAGTGAGTTTAGTGCAGGTGCCGCCAATCCTGCGACAGGTAACTATATAAAAATTGCGCAGCGCATCCCAGTACGTATCGACTTGGATCCGAACCAACCTGAACTTGCACGCTTGCGTCCTGGTATGTCCGTTTCTGTGGATGTCGATACCAATGCCAAATAAAGCCAAATAAAGCAAATAACTGATATAAAAGATCCACTCTAAATACCCGAGAAACTGGATATAGAGTGGATTTTTTATATTTTTAAATGAGCTAGGATTTCAAAATCAGCCAAACACTATGGTAGTAGACGCTTGGTCGTCCAGCTTTCAGCGCTTTGGCTATCATCATCTTGCTTATATACGATGCGGTCATGCATGCGACTGGCACGTCCCTGCCAAAACTCTATCTCATGAATAGTAATCTCATAACCACCCCAAAATTCTGGCGTTGGTACTTGACTGTTTTCTGGATAGTCGTTTTGCAGCGCCTCAAACGCTTGTTCCATCACTTCACGATTGGCCACTTCACCGCTTTGTGGTTGACTGACCCACGCGCCTACTTGGCTATCATGCGGACGCTTTTGAAAGTAAGCAGCAGATTTATTAGCATCTATTTTAGCAATGCTACCACCAATACGAATTTGACGCTCAAGCTCATGCCAAAAGAATAGTACCTCAGCATTTGGATTCTCTGCAATGTCCTGACCCTTGGCGCTCTCGTAGTTAGTATAAAATACTACGCCATTCTCAGTGATTTCACGCATAAGGACGATACGGACACTAGGCTTATTGTCCGCGCCGCACGTTGCTAAGCTCATAGCATACGGCTCTTGTACTTGCTGCTCTATCGCCTCATTCATCCAAGTCTTTAACAGCTCAAACGGTGATGCCGGTACTGACTGTTGATCAAGACTGCCTTTTTCATATGATAAACGCTGATCAGTAAAGTCCATGCTCATGCTGCACCCTTATCTTAAGATATTATATTAAACGGTTAACCCAATACTGCTTTGATTTTATCTGCCAAGTCATTGGCCATGACATCACACTCAATCTCATCATCTGACTCGACCATCACCCGAATCATAGGCTCTGTACCTGATTGACGAATAAGCAGACGACCTCGACCTTCTAAAGTAGCTTGTGCTTTATCAAAAGCTTGCACCAACTCTTCTTGCTCATAAGGATCTTGCATTTGATTCAAGCGAACATTGACAAGCTTTTGCGGTAAGATTTCAAACCCTTCTGTTAGCTCACTTAATGCTTTGCCCTCTGATTGCATAACGGCAAGTACTTGCAGGCTTGCAATAATAGCGTCACCGGTACGGCTTTTATCTAAACATAATATATGCCCTGATGGCTCACCGCCTAATAACCAATCATTGGCGGCAAGCTCTTGCATAACATAGCGATCACCGACTTTCGCACGAGTGAACTCAATTCCTGCATTTTGTAGTGCAAGCTCTAGGCCCATATTACTCATCAAGGTTCCAACAACCCCCTTGACACGTGACTGTCCTTGAGTAGCAAGCACATATAGGATGCCATCACCATCAACCAGCTTACCCGTTTCGTCTACCATGACGATACGGTCTCCATCTCCATCTAGTGCAATGCCAACGTCTGCATCATATTCTAAAACCGCTTTTTGCAGACCTTCAGGATGTGTTGAGCCGCAGTCGGCATTGATATTGATACCATCAGGTTTATTATTAATAGGTATTACAGTAGCGCCAAGCTCACGCATGACTCTTGGAGCGACACTATAGCCTGCACCATTGGCGCAATCTACGACAACAGTCAAATGACTCAGATCATATTGATAAGGAAAAGTTCCTTTACAAAATTCGATGTAGCGGCCTGTAGCATCATTGATGCGAGTGTGCTTACCCAACTGCGATGGGTCTATGATAGGCATCAGTAAGTCGTCGTTAGTAGGATTCATCATCGCTTGCAATTTATCGTTGATAGCATCTTGCATCTCATCAGTTAGCTTTTTGCCATCGCCTGAAAACAGCTTGATACCGTTATCATAGTAAGGATTATGTGAGGCTGAAATCACAACACCAGCATCAGCATGAAAGCTACGAGTAATATGCGCAATAGCTGGCGTGGGTAGCGGACCTAGCATATGTACATCGACGCCTGCTGCGTTAAAGCCTGCTTGAAGTGCTCCCTCAATCACATAACCTGAAAGACGGGTGTCTTTACCGATGACCACACTAGGTTTACGATTAGGATTATCATTATTCTCTATAAGCACCCGTCCTGTTACATAGCCCAATTTTAAAATAAAATCTGGTGTAATAGGTAGTTGTCCAAATTTTCCACGTATACCATCGGTGCCAAAATAGCTCATTATGATTATATCCTTGTGCTAGCTGTTAGCGATAACAGAATCCAAACGCCTTTAGGCATGATAGTCTGTCCACTAAATTTATTTTATAAAAAAAGCCAACAATACACGAGCATTGTTGACTGTTGTATTCTAAGACATTATATATCAAAGAATGAATATTTAAAGCAATAATTTGGTTAATACGCCAGTTTAGTCCACACGATAGTTTGGTGCTTCTTTGGTAATCTGTACATCATGGACGTGCGACTCTTTCATACCCGCTGAGGTGACTTTGATGAATTGCGGTTTGGTACGCATATCTTCGATGGTTGCTGAGCCTGTATAACCCATTGATGAGCGCAGACCACCGACCAATTGATTGACAATACCAGCGACTGGACCTTTATAAGGAACACGGCCCTCGATACCTTCTGGCACGAGCTTCTCTACGCCATCTTTGGCATCTTGGAAATAACGATCTGACGAACCATTTGACCCTGACATTGCGCCAAGACTGCCCATGCCGCGGTACGCTTTATAATAACGGCCTTGAAATAGCTCCACTTCGCCCGGCGCTTCTTCAGTACCAGCCATAAGCGAGCCTACCATAATACAAGACGCACCAGCAGCGATGGCTTTTGCCATATCGCCTGAATAGCGAATACCCCCATCAGCGATCAATGGAATACTGTCTTGCAAGGCACTAGCGACATTATCGATAGCTGAGATTTGCGGCACACCGATACCAGCGATAATACGCGTCGTACAGATAGAGCCAGGACCAATACCTACTTTAACTGCATCAGCACCTGCATCACGCAATGCTTTGGCCGCATCACCCGTTGCGATATTACCACCAATAACCTGCACATTCGGATAGTTTTTCTTGATCCAAGAAACCTTATCCACCACTCCTTTTGAGTGACCATGAGCTGTATCTACCACGATAACATCTACGTCAGCGTCGATTAATGCCTCAACGCGCGCTTGCGTATCTGCGCCTGTACCGACAGCGGCACCAACACGCAGACGACCTTGATCATCTTTACAAGCATTGGGATTGTTTTCGGCTTTGGCAAAGTCGTTAACCGTAATTAGACCGCGCAAACGAAACTCGTCATCTATAACGATGACCTTTTCGATACGATGCTCGTGAAGTAATTTTTTGATATTTTCATTACTTTCGCCTTCATGAACGGTGACCAATTGCTCTTTTGGCGTCATGATATGGCTAACAGGCAATGATAAATTAGTCTCAAAACGCCAATCACGATGAGTCACGATACCAACGACTTTATCTGTGCCCTTCTCTACCACAGGCACACCAGAGATGTTGTTATCTTGGGTCAACTTTAATAAGTCACCGATAGTCATCTCAGGATGTACCGTAATAGGGTCAACCACCGTACCTGCTTCAAACTTTTTGACACGGCGTACTTGCGTGGCTTGTTTGACGATATCCATGCTTTTATGCAAGATACCCATCCCGCCTAGCTGAGCCATGGTGATTGCCATCTCAGACTCAGTTACCGTATCCATCGCAGCAGATACCAGCGGTAAATTGAGCGTGATGTTTTTGGTCAAACGCGTAGACAAGTTGGCAGTTTTTGGCAGGACTTCAGAATAGGCTGGTAACAATAAAACGTCATCAAAGGTTAAGGCTTCATCGACAATTCGCAACATACAGACCTCTAGTGGTGGTTATTTTGATGGGCGGGATGCTCGTATTAAGACAATCTATCAAGATGACCAATGCAACTTTATGATATTTAATCTTTAAAGACTTTATCTCACAATGCTTTGATTTATAAGGCATTAAATAGTAAACAATGTGCCAGTTAAATAAAACACTAGAAGACTGTTATTGATTTACCATTTGTTGGTTAGCGCAAATATAGCGTCGCCTTACTCTTATTGACTTAATTATCCCTTAAAAATAACGCCATATTATAACAAATAAGCGCGTAAATCGCATGTTATATTTACTCGCTTATTTTACTAATAAAAAGCATCAACCAATCATTCGTTATTCGTCCCTATCTTTAAATATTAAACGCTCGGCCGGTAGATACTCTCTTTGCTCCTGATATAGATAGCTGAGCATCTGCTCACGCACTTCACATTCTAAATAAAACGCATTCATAGGACTATCAGATGCCAGACTACCGCGTAATTTAATCGTGTTTTCACTTAATGACACTGTCAGCATTTGAGGGTCTGTCTCACCATCCCAAAATTCGCTCTCTTTCACCAGCTCACTAAACTTGTTTCGAATAGCATCGATATCTGCTCCATAATCAACGTATAGATAGACTACACAAGTCTGATGTGCTTCAGTATGTGACCAGTTTTCTACCACTTCAGTGATGAGATGACGCATTGGCACGATTAAGCGGCGCTCATCCCATGTCTTTAGCACCGCGTAGGTATAACGCAGATCTTCAATAGTGGTCCAATCGCCCTCCATCATCACAGTATCGCCGATACGGATCGGCTGGGTTACCGCTACCTGTACCCCAGCGATGATGTTACCCAATATGGGCTGCGCGGCTATACCAATGATCACACCAGCGATACCAGCCGAGGTCAATAAGGTCGTGCCGAGACCTTCCATATTAGTAAATTCACTAAGACCGATCCAAATACTGCCAAGTATCATGGCAAAAATAAAGACACGGCGAAATATCGACACATAAGTACGACGACGTCGCTCTTTATCAAGGTGTTCTTCAGACAGGTTTTCAATCTGCATGTCTTGATAGCGATTGGCAAAAAAGTTAATAACACGTATACCAAGCCACATCGTACTAAACACCAACCCAACCCAAATAACTGGACGAGTCGAGGAAGCTACCGCGTCTAAATATGGAAAACCGCCTGATACTAAAGTAAAAACTAACGAGAAGCTGATGCTAAAAGTTAATGGTACGGTCAGCTTACTTACCAAGTCTGCCACACTGTTAGTACTGCCTACATAATAGGTGCTGTACTTTTGATCGTCATCAATATAGCGGCTAATGAGCTTTTCAGTGCCTTTACCTAGTAACCAACCCATCGCCATGGTAAATAAGAAAAATGAAAATAAAGCCAAAAACTCCCATAACGCAATACCAAAAAAACTGTAGTTTCATCCATATGGGTAAATGTCGTTCGAACTCTGCGGGGTGATACTGCTCATAAAGATTATCGATATTGCCAACGGTCTGCGCTGAAAACACCCAAATCGGTGCATCGTCGTTGACTTGTACCCGTTCCATATATACAGGCACACGGCGTTCGCGATAATCAATATAACCTAATTGGATAGAGCGTCTAGGAATACCCATGACGCTACTGGCATTACCAAGTGGCGGTTCGATTAAACCATCAGGACGATCTGGCAGGTCATCGAATACATAAAGCTCTTTTTCAGATAACAAAAAAATCAAGTCGCTTTGCCAGCTCAAGGGCGCGACTGCGCTGAACTTCACTGTCAATCAGGTTCATATTGAGCGCATAAGCGGCCAAGTCAAACTGCTGTTTCATTACCGCTGATTGAAAAAAACTCCAAAGTAGCCAGTGGTGTTGACAGGTTTGGTGGCTCAGATAAAGGCGGTAAACCAGTATTGAGCTTGTCTAAAATATAATAGCTCTCGTTATACTCTCCTTTTAATCCTGCATCGCCTTGTAAGTTTCCAGATTGTTGCACAGCATTGCGTTCTGTAGGATCAAATATCTCTTCTGTCACTCCAGAGATACTAACGCCTTCTTTTTTGATCGTATCAATTTTTTGAGCCGCATAGTCGACCAAATTTTCTGCTTTAGCAGCCACTTCAGTTTTTGCATCATCCTGAGCATTAGTGCTTGATTCACTAACCATTTGCTCGCTAGTACTAGGCCCATCATTACTGGTTGCAGCGTAAGTAGGCATACAAATAGCGCTCAGTGCAATGATAAAAAAGCTTAATAGTATTTGTAGCGCTTTATAGTGCCTCTTATAATGCATTGCGTGACTATCTTGTATAGAATGACTGACTTGCTTATTGTCTTTACCAGTAACACTTCTTAAAGTATTCATATTTTTAT
Organism: Psychrobacter sp. ENNN9_III; assembly: GCF_001462175.1. NCBI lineage: Bacteria > Pseudomonadati > Pseudomonadota > Gammaproteobacteria > Moraxellales > Moraxellaceae > Psychrobacter > Psychrobacter sp. ENNN9_III. The sequence continues at coordinate 147 of NZ_LNUO01000068.1, read as the reverse complement.
GCATTTTTGAATGACAAGGCGTTTTCATATAAAAAATCTTGGCTGTAGTATGATGATAAGCTAATGTAGTCAGCAAAAAAAAGCCAGCGTAAAGCTGACTTAATTTGTTAGTATACGTATTTATTGTCACAAGCAGTTTACTTAAGC
>NZ_LNUO01000067.1:0-3538 GCF_001462175.1 Psychrobacter sp. ENNN9_III | reverse complement strand
GCGGTCTTTTTAACATAATTTGAATGAAACATCACTTTTGGTTAGTCTTGTAGATAACTTAACAGACGTAGGAACTCAATATACATCCATACTAAAGTCGCTACGATGCCTACACTAAATATCCATTCGTAGTCTTCAGAAACGCCAGCAGCAACACCGCGCTCGATGTTATCGAAATCCAACAATAGACTAAATGAGGCGATAACGATAACAAACAAGCTAAAACCGATAGCAATCATGCCGCCATCAAATAAAAATGGTAAGCTTGAGCCAAACAACACAAAGCCCCACTGCACAACGTATAAAATCATAATCGCAAAAACTGCTGACATCATGATAGAACGAAATTTATCTGTGACCTTCACTAGACCTGAGCGATATAAGCCTAACATAACTGCGGCTGTGACAAAGGTTGCACATAATGCAGTTAACGGCACGCTGGGATACATGCTCATAAATATCATTGAGATGCCGCCCAAGAATAAACCTTCTAGTAAAGCATAAGGAATGGCTAGGGTCTTAGCCATATGAGGCTTAAAGATCATAAAAAATGCTAAGCCGACGCCTGCAAACATACTAACGATTGCAGTCATATAGATAAAGCTACTAGATAATCCAGCAGCAATGGCATAAAAGAAAAAGCCTAAACCAGAGAGTGCCGACAAACCCAATAGCATTGTTGTCTTTTGTACCACACCTTTGACGGTCATCGACTTACCGCCGACCGCAAGTTCTGCGCGACTGACAATAGGATTGGCCATACATGTATCCTTAATAAAAAATATAAATAAAATAATACAGATGTCAGCTACTTTAGCAAAACCGTTATTATTGTCAACTGTGTTTGCGTGACACCATTTGCGCATTAGCTATAGAGGTTTTATGCGATTATCAAATCGCTTATTGACTAATATAGACGGTACTATTTAGTAGCCAAAAGAAAACACCTAAAGAATGCGTACGATAGTTATTATATGGGGTCGATTGTGTCAGTTAACAACGATAATTGATAAAACATGCTAGTTTAAACGCTCATTTATCGCTATCATTGCTCTGTACTTTACAGTTATACCGAGTCGTTTTATGGAAAACTCAGCGCAGTCAGAAAGATTGCCGCATTTGCACGAATCAGAGCTGTTTCATGCTATAAAAAACCCTGCTTTTAGGCGTATTGGTCTGATGGGCCGCGCTGGAAAACGTAGCGTGACCCAAAGTCTTGTTCAAATCGCGCAAACCATCAATGATATGGGTTTGACGTTGATTATGGATGTACAAACTGCTAACTTGCCCACCCTTGATCTGACTGAAGTAGAAAAAGTCAAAATCGTCAAGCGTAGTTTGATAGGCGAGATTTGCGACCTTGTCATTGTGGTAGGGGGAGATGGTTCTATTTTACATGCTGCCGAAGCACTGGCGCGTTATCGCGTACCTGTATTAGGGGTCAATCGTGGCCGACTTGGTTTCTTGGCTGATGTAAAGCCTGATGAAGCGGCCTTTAAACTGCGTCAAGTGTTGATGGGCGACTATCAGCTTGATCATAGATTTTTATTGACCATGGAGATAAGAGAAGGACGTGATATCATTCATGAAGATATGGCACTTAATGATATCGTATTGCATGCAGGTAAATCGGTACATATGATTGATTTTCAGATGAAAATTGATGGTCAGGATGTTTATCGTCAGCACAGCGATGGTTTGATTGCTGCAACGCCTACAGGATCGACTGCCTATGCCTTGTCAGGTGGCGGCCCGATTATTCACCCAAGTATGGATGCAATATGTCTAGTGCCTATGCATCCACATACGCTATCGAGCAGACCGATCGTGGTCAGTGGTAATAGTGAAGTTTGTATTCGTATTCATGAAGACAATCGTACGCAGCCAATGGTTAGTGCAGACGGCAAAGCGAGCGTCCCACTTGAACAAGAACAGCGTTTATACATTCGTAAGCATCCAGACAAGCTGACTTTACTGCATCCACCAGGCTTTGATTTTTATGAAGCCTGCCGTACTAAGCTACACTGGAACGTCCACGCTGAAGAATTTAGCCTTGATAGTGATGATGATACTATAGATGATGAGTAAGCATATCTAAAAATAATAGTAGAGAGTAGATATAATGGATAAACAAACAATCTTAGCAAGTCTAACGCCGGAGTTGGTTGATAAGTTCCGCGTTGCTATCGAGCTGGGTAAATGGGCCGATGGCACTAAGTTAAGCGCTGAACAGCGTGCTACTTGTATGCAGGCAGTAATGATTTGGGAGCATGAACATCTGGCTCCTGCAGAACGTACTGGATTTATTCATAAACCCATAAAAGACGATGGTTCAATCATTGGGGCTGAATGTGATGTGGAACATGAGCATCATTATCCTAATATGCCTAATCCTAAAGGTGCAATTCAGCCTGTCAAATTTCGTGATAAATAACGTGATAAGTTAAGTAATATCGAGCGAGATAAGTTTGAACAATCTTAATCAACTTAACATAGAAAAGCCACACTATCATAATAGTGTGGCTTCTTTGTATTGACTGAATACTATATAGCTTATAGTGCAGTAGTATCTACGTTTGGACGCAACGTTAGCGGATTTGTTTCCATTAGAAAACCTTGCCAGCCCCAATGTAGAAAATTACGAATGTTCGCATGGTCTGTACCATTTGGCGTAGCTTTTACCTTTTCGTAATGCTCACCGAAAAGCTTTAGGGTGTCTAATTGATCTAAACCATGATGTTTAGCAAAGCCAAAGATTTTTGCACTACCTTCGTTTTCGCCAGCGTCATTATGCAATAAGCCATTTACAAATGGCACTGGCGCATAGCGATAAAAATCATCGATAAAGCTGATAACATCATTAAATCCAATGGCTTTTTTGTTCAAACCATTAAGCAAAGCCGATACGTCTGATTGGCGGATACTCATAAGTAAATGACCTCAAAGCAGGTTAAATTAGCGATTAAAGTAGTCTTCGTCATCGAATGAAGGCGCAAAATTGCCTTGTTCAAGATGCTGCATCTGTGACTGTACTGTACGCTCTTGTTGGATACGCTGATAAATCTCTTCACGATGTACCGCAATATCTTTAGGCGCATTGACACCTATACGTACCTGATTGCCTTTGACGCCTAGAACAGTAACACTGACTTCATCACCGATCATTAACGTCTCGCCCACGCGGCGTGTCAAAATTAGCATGCGTCACACTCCTTATGTCGCATTAAAAAATTATTACTCATTACATTACATCTCAATTACAGATCATCCCTGTATCGTTATAACATAAACCTTATTTACGATAACCATAAGGTAATACATGTACCTTATGCTATAGGTAAAGTGTTACACAATAAGCGATGATGATAGGTAGGTTCATTTAGCCCAAATGAGTTCCCATTATAGGTGGCATAATAGATACTGTCACGGGTTTTCATAAAACTATTGGATAAATTCTAACGTTGACAACAATAAAATGATAAAAGGGGAGCAAAAAGTCTTTATTGAAGCAAATAATTACCAGAAGTAATCAATAGCT
>NZ_LNUO01000066.1:0-10555 GCF_001462175.1 Psychrobacter sp. ENNN9_III | reverse complement strand
CTGCTCTCGTAGCGAGTGCATTGTTTTTATTAGTGGTGATCTCAGTACCACTCGCCGCAGCTTTAGCTGGCATGTAAATGCTGCTAGACATGATACTTAGCAACCCAACCATGATATAAGCTTTAGAAGAGTTCATCGTAAAATCTTTTTTTGGTAAGGCGGTTCATACGATTAGCGCCTATAAGTCTGAGAGTTTTATATAAAAAAAGTATCTTAAAGATAAGTCAAACTAAAACAGCGCGCAAAAAAAAGCCAGCGTAAAGCTGACTTAATTTGTTAGTATACGTATTTATTGTCCACACAGTCTCGTTAGATTTTTTAAAACACATTAAATGTTTTTTAAAAAGTGATACGCTCGGCAGGTAGATAGGGTTTTTGCTCATCATAAAGATAAGCCAGCAGCTGTTCACGAATCTCACATTGCAGCATCCAGCCATTATCAGGATTGTCAGCCGCTAAAGTGCCATACAGCTCTATAGTGTCTCTATCTACGGACAACACATACAGCATAGGTTCAGTCTCACCATCCCAGTACTCACTAGCTTGCACCACTGCCGCATATTTATCACGAACGTCATCGACATTGATACCATAGTCCACCAGCACAGTTACCGTAAATGTTTGATGAGGGTCAGGATGTGACCAATTCTCAACGGTCTCTGTCACAAAGTAGCGCATCGGTACAAACAAACGGCGTTCATCCCAAGTTTTGATGGTAGCGTAGGTGTAACCTAAATCCTCAACGGTACTCCAATTGCCATCATACATAATTGTATCACCGATACGTATGGGCTGAGTCATGGCTATCTGTAAGCCTGCGACGATATTACCAAGCGTGGGCTGCGCAGCAATACCAATCACTACACTCAAAATACCAGCAGAAGTCAATAAGGTTTTACCAAGACCCTCAAGATTGACAAATTCGCTCATTCCAATCCAAACACTGCCAATGACCATAACAAAGATAAAAACGCGTCGAAATACTGATAAATAAGTCGTACGCTTACGGTACTCGTCATACTCTTCATCCTCTAAGCTGTCGATTTGAATGTCCTCATAACGATTGGCAAAGAAGTTAATGACGCGAATACCAAGCCAAATAGCGCTCAGTACTAAAGCTATCCATACAATAGGACGCGTCGCTGTTGCAATAGCGTCTATAAAAGGAAAACCACCTGAAACCAAGGTAAATACTAAAGACAAACTAATGGTAAAGGTCAGCGGTATGGTAAATTTATTGACCAAGTCTGTGATGCTTTTTTTGCGACCGATGTAAGAGCCATCTTCCTCATTAGTATAACGATCTATCAAACGACCAGTAAGCCTACTAACCACCCAGCCCAGTCCTAGCGTCACGATAAAGAAGATAAATAAAGCCAAAAACTCCCAAACAGCGATACCAAGGACTCGCAGTTTGAGCAGTGATGGCAAATAGCTTTCGAACTTTGCAGGTTTGTACTGCTCATAAAGCTTATCGATATGACTGACGGTCTGGGCAGAAAACACCCAAACAGGAGCGTTGTCGCCGACTTTTACTCGTTCGACGAATATAGGTATTCGATGCCCACGATAATCAATATGACCAAGTTGAATAGCGCGGCGCGAAACACCGTGCAGGGGATTACTGCTACCGATAGAGGGTTCAATCAAACCATCAGGACGATCTGGCATTTTATTAAAAACATAAAGATTCTTTCTATGTAGCAAAAAATCAAGACGTTTGGACAACTCCATAAAAAATCAAGACGTTTGGACAACTCCATACCGCGGTTTGGCTGCAAGCTTGGATCAAACAAATTTAGATTAAGTGCATAAGCAGCCAAGTCAAATCGTTTTGTGACCGCAGACGTTTGAAAAAACTCCAACGCTGCAAACGGTGTGGACAGGTTTGGCGGTGGTGACAATGTCGGTAGACCTGTATTTAACCGCTTTAAAACAAAGTAGTTTGCGTCTTGTCCACCTGTAAGCCCAGTATATCCTTGCAGCTTGTCCGTTTGCTGCATCGCTGCTCGCTCATCTTCGTATAAAGCGTCACTTATAGTATCGGATAGCTCAATGCCTTCTTGCTCAAGGGATTCAACTTTTTGTTCAGCATACTCTATAAAACCATCAGGCTTGTCTATTGTCTGCTCTGCTCTCGTAGCGAGTGCATTGTTTTTATTAGTGGTGATCTCAGTACCACTCGCCGCAGCTTTAGCTGGCATGTAAATGCTGCTAGACATGATACTTAGCAACCCAACCATGATATAAGCTTTAGAAGAGTTCATCGTAAAATCTTTTTTGGTAAGGCGGTTCATACGATTAGCGCCTATAAGTCTGAGAGTTTTATATAAAAAAAGTATCTTAAAGATAAGTCAAACTAAAACAGCGCGCAAAAAAAAGCCAGCGTAAAGCTGACTTAATTTGTTAGTATACGTATTTATTGTCACAAGCAGTTTACTTAAGCACGGCGCCATGTCGTACCAGCACGGCTGTCTTCAAGCTCAATACCCGCCTCTTTTAGTTGCTCGCGTATTTCATCAGCACGCGCAAAGTTTTTGTCGGTTTTGGCATTTGCACGCTCAATGATCAAATTATCAATAGCGGCATCTGTTAGCCCATCATCTGATTGCTCGCCTATCACAGCTTGCAAAAACTGTTGTACTGGCTGCTGCAAAATATTGAGTACTTGTGCCAATGCTTTTAGATGCTGCGCCAAGCGCCATGCTGTGTTTAAATCTTCAGCTTTGATAGCTTTATTAATATCACGTGCCAGCCCAAATAATACACTAATCGCTGTCGAGCTATTAAAGTCATCATTCATCGCTTTGATAAAATCTTGTCCAGCCGCGCTATTATAAGCGTCGTTTATCAATTCGTCAGTGACTGTTAGCGATTGTCCTTTTTGCTGTTCAGCCAGTTTTAAGACGTTATATAATCTGCTTAGGCTATTATGTGCTTCATCTAAAGCACTATCAGAGAAGTTTACTTGGCTACGATAATGGCTTGATAATAAGAAAAAACGTACCGTCTCAGGCAAATACTTGGCGGTTACATCACGAATGGTAAAAAAGTTACCCAGCGACTTAGACATCTTTTCGCCATCAACATTGATAAAACCGATGTGCATCCAGTTACGCGCGTATTCGCATCCTGTCGCCGCTTCAGACTGCGCTATCTCGTTTTCATGGTGCGGAAACTGCAAATCATGCCCACCGCCATGAATATCAAAGGTATCGCCAAGACACTTCGTTGACATCGCCGAGCACTCGATATGCCAACCTGGACGCCCTTGACCCCAAGGGGACGCCCACTGCGGCTCATCGGGCTTTGCCGCTTTCCAGAGTACAAAGTCAAACGGATTACGCTTATCGTTTTCGACATCGACCCGCGAGCCTGCTTGCATATCATCAAGGTTACGCTTAGACAATTTGCCATAGTCAGAAAAGCTGTCCACTGCATAATAGACGTCACCATTGTCACCTGCATATGCATAATCACGTGTGACCAGCGTCTCAATCATTTGCTGCATCTCGTTAATATGTTCAGTCGCCCGTGGTTCAGCATCTGGCATTTGGCAGCCAAGTGTGCTTGCATCTTCGTGCATCGCTGCAATAAAACGCTGTGTCAACGCACTAATATCTTCACCGTTCTCATTAGCGCGAGCGATGATTTTGTCATCGATATCGGTAATATTGCGCACATAATCAACATCATAGCCTAGTCGTGCCAGCCAGCGCACTACCATATCGAACCCAACCATAACGCGAGCATGGCCAATATGGCAATAGTCATAGACAGTCATACCGCACACATATATGCCTACCTGTCCTGCTTTGAGTGGCTCAAACTGACGTTTGCCGCCAGTGAGTGAATCATAAATGACAAGCTGAGACATCGCATCGGCAAGTGGTGTGGTCATAGTAAAAAAGCCTTTTGATAAAAATAAAGAAAATAAAACGTAACCTATTATCTTAGCGAAAACAGCGAGAAAATACTACAATGGCCAGACAACTAACACCAGTGCACAACCAAAAACTATTAAGGATAAGAGATGGGCAATCGTTTGAGCAAAATATATACGCGTACCGGTGATGATGGTAGTACTGGTATGGCAGATGGCAGCCGCGTCAGTAAAGCGGACCATTTATTTAGTGTCATGGGTGATATCGATGAGCTCAACTCACACATCGGTTTGGTACGTGCACATCTGACACAAGCCATAACTGACAACAATGTGACGCCAAGTAAACAACAGCTACCAGAGCGTTTGCAACAAAAAGAGTCAGATTTCACTCAAGCTCTAGTGGTCATTCAGCATTTGTTATTCAATATCGGTGGCGAGCTTGCTATGCCAGGATATGAAGGTGTTAATCCCACTCATATAGACTGGTTAGAGCAGCAAATCGATGCGATGAATACTACCCTACCGCCGCTAAAAGACTTTATCCTACCTACAGGTTCATTATTGGTCAGTCAGTTGCACGTGGCGCGTAGTGTGTGTCGCCGTGCTGAGCGCCAAGCTGTATTATTACAGCAAGAGCATGCACAAGCCATTCGTAGTACTGCGCTTAGCTTTATCAATCGTTTGTCTGATTGGTTGTTTGTCGCAGCGCGCTTTTGTACTGACCCCAATCAGGTCTCTGAGGTACTGTGGGACAGTCAAGTTTTAGAGAACGTTACCATTAACGATAATAAAAACAACCGTTAACCTGACAATCAATGAGCGCATGCTATATGCAAAACGCCTGCAACTTATTCTAGTTGCAGGCGTTTATTAGCTTTAGCCAAAGAGGATACTAATACTTAATAAGTAGCGCTTTCATCTTCAATGATAACCATATCGATGCTTTCATCTTGTGGCACGACTTTTGGTACTTCAGGCGTCACTGGTGGCTTGGCATCGACACTAGGTAGTGCAGCTGTTTCTTGGGCACTATTGTCATTATTATCTTGATTGATAGTAGGCGGCGTAGCGGGTTCAGCTGGACGCACAGGCTCTACTGGCGTGACAGGTTTTGGTTGGCGTTTTATTTGGTTTTCACTATTCTTGCGTGCGGCTTCACGGCGACGCGCGGCTTCTTGCTCTTGACGCTTCGCTTGTTGTTCATCTACAACCGACTGTATGACAGAGCTTGCCATCACATCAGATACAATGGTAATGAGAGCTGGTTGACCTGCAATACGAGCTTGTATTTGCCCACTTTGAGCGCCAGCCACATATGTAAAGGCGTCGTCGACTAACATATTATTGTTAATACGAATGTTATTTCGGGCAAGTCGCGTTTGTAGACTTGGCTGATTGTTAGCCGCACTCATCTGACTGGCTTGGTACAAATCTTCGCTTGGCAATGTCATACTGACACTTGCTTGACAGGTCGTCATACCATTCGCATTGGCTTCTTGTAAGATGGCAGCATTTTGCACATCAATCATTACCCCATCTACTTTATCCATGAGCACATTGTTGTCTATATTGACTTCTGCGATGTTTGCATAAGTGGCAGCTGATGACTGTGCTTGCTGATTAAGGGTATTTTTTAAAGCAGATTTTAAGCGATCTTGTACCATGGGGTTATCACAACTGATAGCAGGAACAACCGTACCATCATTAGCTGCCGGCTGCTCAGTAGTAACCTCAGCTGTCTCAGTAGTCTCATCTTTGTCCGAACGTTCACAACCAGCAATAGCTAAACCACATATCACACTAATACCAGCAACTTGCTGCCATTTTGACCACTTTTTATTTGCTACGCTCATATCTATTTTGCTCCCGATTTACTCATTTGCACCGTCAAGGGTAGACAGTATAGCTATCTAGATTGTCATAACGCTATAACAGCTGTGTACGACCAATATTAAAATCAGGTCATTATACGAGGTTTGTAGCAGATGGTCAGTAATGTGGACCATTGATATACAAATAAAACCCAGCGGAGACTATAAAAACCCTTTTTAGTTGCAAAAACGCAACAAACCTTTATTAAGCGATTTAAGGATAGAGCAGTCTCATTGCCTGATTTAGCTAGTAGCTATCATTATTTTTACCGAGCTGTACAAAACCAAACCTTACTATACATCTCTTACATTTTGCGCAAAACTTTACACGGTATCATATTCTTGACTAGAAGATAATTGACGATGGATCTTTATGATAAAGCTTGATAACACGCTGCTCTTAGGACATCGAGGCGCACGCAGTGAAGCATTAGAGAACACGCTATTTGGTTTTGAACATGCTTATGGACTACAAGCACAAGGCTTATCAGGCGTAGAGTTTGATGTACAACTCACCGCAGATGGTCATCTAGTAATATTTCATGACGAAACGCTGCAGCGACTTTGCGGCTTACAGTCGCGAGTCGACCAATTAAGTTTGATTGAAATTCAACGTCAACTACAATCAGGCCATAAAATTATTACTTTGGATATGTTGGCGCAGTCCATGACCTGCCCTTCTGCTAACTTTTCTCGATCAGATATACCTAAAGCCTCAGTCACTGGCACAACGGTAACCACTAAGACCCGAAAATCCAAGATTTCGCTACCTGCTTTGACTCAGTTTACTCATATTGAGCTTGAGATTAAAACTCATGACCGAACCAATTACGCCAAACTGATACAAGCGTTGATACGTTATTTAGTAGATACCCCTCTTGCCAGCTTACCTATCGTTCTTACTACTTTTGATGTACAGCTTTTGGCCCAGCTACAATGTAATAAAGTGCTAGCAAATATCCCGCGCGGCTTACTAGTACGTACACCGCAATCAATGGCTTTAGCGCCTAATACTGCTCTACAATTGGGTTGTACGCAGCTTGGCATACACTATCCGCTAATCACCCAATCTATTATCCAAAATGCGCATCGTTATGGCTTACCGGTAAGCGCATGGACGGTAAACGATATAGAAATCGCAAAAAAACTTGTCAAATGGCAAGTAGATGTCATTATTACTGATATTCCAACCCAGCTATTATAAATCCTTTTGGTTTAACACTTATCGTAAGCTAAGAGCTCATTTTACTATTCGCGTCATACATTTAGCTCAATTTAACAAGGTTTTTATCGATTGAGGTACAACTTTTTTAGCTATTTATTAATCAATAGTTTCTTAACACAGCTTTAGTAGAACTTACACTTTCACACAACACCTGATAGCTAATAGGGTATTTACAATGAAATATCCAATAACTCATACAAGTTATTGTTATTTATTAATATTTTTCTAGTGCATAAACGTTCACTTTCCGCTTCTTTTAGGGTAATATAGAGCCTGAAACTAATACCGCTAGGAAAATTATATGATTGCAAAAAAAGCAATGGGCTTACCGCTTAAAGGAAAATTATATGATTGCAAAAAAAGCAATGGGCTTACCGCTTAAAGGCTTACGTTTCGCTATCAAATCTGGTGACAGCATTTTGGATAACGCAACCACTCAGGTTGGGCGTTTTAAAACTTGGTTTGACAATACCAAGGCGAAAGCTGCGCTTGATGAGCAGCCTACCGCAAAACGCAACTATACAAAAACGGCTGATCAGAACGATATCACCACAAGCAACCAAACCATCGATTTACGCGAGTTTGAGTTCAAAAAAGCGCCAATTAACTGGATACCAGCGACCATATTAGTAGCGACTCCTATTGCTGCTGCTGTCATTACTCCGTGGTATTTGTTTACCCATCAAGTAAGTGCGCCTGTTTGGGGTGTCTTTGGTGCCTTTATGGTATGGACAGGTATCAGTATTACTGCAGGTTATCACCGCCTACTGTCACATCGTGCTTATAAAGCCCATCCTGTTGTGAAAAACTTTTTATTGCTAGGTTCGACGCTTGCAGTACAAGGCTCTGCGTTTGATTGGGTCTCAGGTCACCGTACCCATCACCGTCATGTTGATGATCGTATAGAAGACCCTTATTCAGCCAAACGTGGTTTTTGGTTTAGTCATATTGGTTGGATGCTCCGTAATTATCCAAGTGGTAAGTTTGACTACAAAAACATTCCAGACCTAACTAAAGATAAAGTACTGCAAATCCAGCATAAATATTATGGCCTTTGGGTACTAGCAACCAACGTCGGCCTGGTTGCAGCGGTTGGTTGGTTGTTGGGTGATGTTTGGGGTACGCTTGTACTTGCAGGTCTGCTACGTCTAGTATTGACGCATCACTTTACTTTCTTTATCAACTCGTTATGTCATATGTTTGGTAGTCGTCCTTATACTGACACCAATACTGCGCGCGATAACTTCTTTTTAGCGCTGTTTACGTGGGGTGAGGGTTATCATAACTATCATCACTTCTTCCAATATGATTATCGTAATGGTGTGAAGTGGTGGCAGTACGATCCAACCAAATGGTTGATCGCGGGTTTATCTAAGATTGGTTTGACAACTGACCTACGTACGGTCGATGACACTACAATCAAACATGCTGAAGTACAAATGCAGTTCAAACAAGCTCAGCAGCAAATCGATACGGTAAGTGCAAGTGGTCTTGATATCCCTCATGTCATGCAAAACTTCCAAGATCGCATCAAGTTTGAATATGAGGCTTTTACACAAACAGTAGAAGAATGGCAGGCGTTAAAAGCCAAAGCGATTGAGATGAAAAAGACTGAATTTGCAGATCGCTTGCATGAAGTTGATGATAAGCTCAAACTTGAATATGCCAAGATTGAACAAAAAATCCATGCGCATAATGACAACTTGAAAATTGCCTTCCGCTCAATTGGCTATAACAATAAAGCCGCTTAAAATGAGCTGATTTATTACACGTTAGTGTTCTATCACAGTATTCTATTAAATGTTATTTAATCCCCCTCTCTTTATAAGACAGGGGGATTTTTTGTGGACTTTAAAAAAATGGCTGTAGTTTGTCATCTTGTGTGTCGCTGATTAACAGTAGATTACAAGATATGGACAGAGTCTACAGGTGTAATATCAAGGCTATGTTATAGTAGATTTATCGTTATTTATCATCTACCGTTAGTCGGTATTAGCAGGAAAATCTCACATGCGCTATCAAAACACCTATGTCAATTTAGACCCACGTTTGTATCATAAGCAGACTCCAACAGCACTTAAAAATCCGCGTGCAGGACATTTTAATACCCAAGTCGCACAGCAGATTGGCTGGTCAGAGGATAAGGACTTGATGACGCGCTGGGTGGATATCGTTGGTGGTCAGTATGTACCTGCCAAGTTCGAGCCTTTGGCGATGGCGTATGCAGGTCATCAGTTTGGACAGTGGGCGGGACAATTGGGTGATGGTCGCGGCTTGCTGGTAGCGCAAGTATTGGATAATAACGACCAACCGCAAGATTTACATCTCAAAGGCTCAGGTCTAACGCCTTACTCGCGGATGGGTGATGGACGGGCGGTATTACGCAGTACCATACGAGAGTATTTGTGTGGTCATGCACTGACTCAACTTGGCATCCCGTCATCCAATGCGCTTGGTTTTGTGGTGTCCGATACGCCTGTACGCCGCGAGCGTATGGAAGCTGGTGCAGCTTTAATGCGCGTAGCCGATAGCCACATACGCTTAGGTCACATAGAGTGGATTGCAAGCTTTGCCCCTGACCTACTTAGCGAATTTACCGATTATATGATAGATACTTACTATCCAGAATCTCGTGATAGCGAAGCGCCAGTATTGGCATTCTTACAAACAGTCGTTGAACGTACGGCACGTATGATAGCTGACTGGCAGTTGATTGGCTTTGCTCATGGAGTGATGAATACCGATAATCTATCTATCACTGGCAGCACTTTGGATTTTGGGCCATTTGGCTTTATGGAACGTTTTAATCCCGCTTGGATCAATAACCATTCAGATCATACCGGACGCTATACTTATCAAAACCAACCTGCTATTGGACACTGGAATCTCAATGTTTGGTTGCCACACTTTATGCGCTTAGAAGGAGTGACGCGTGAAGCTTTATCAGATTGCTTAGCACCTTATGAAGCCACCTTTATGCAGCATTATCAACAAGGACTATGCCGCAAGCTGGGACTACCTCATCAACCAGAGAGTCTGACACTGGCTTTTGAGTGGTTGACCTTGCTAGAGGACAACTTGCTTGATTATACCAATAGCTTTCGTGCCATATTAGGTCTCATTGCTCCAGAAGATCATGCTTATGAGCGACAGCTATTAGCCACCTTGACTCATGAGCTACCAAGTGAAGCATTACAAGTATGGAAAGACTGGTCAGCGCGTTATGTAGAACATGTGCAAGCACTATCTCTCGAGCAAGTCATTAATGACATGCAAACGACTAATCCCGTCTATGTACTTCGTAATAGTATGGCTCAGCGCGCTATCACTGCCGCTGAACAAGGCCAGTTTGAAGAAGTAGCACGTTTATACGAGTTGCTTGCTAGCCCATATACGGTACAAGATATTGCAACAACGCTTGATAGCACACCTCCAGCTCCCAATGCACCGCAAATGCCAATCAGTTGCTCCTCATAAATACTACAAAACCTCTTTTTGATTACTACAACTAAATCCCAAACAGAGGGTAATAAATGACTTTTATTATCTTGGGCCCCGTCCCCCCCCCCCCCC
>NZ_LNUO01000065.1:0-5361 GCF_001462175.1 Psychrobacter sp. ENNN9_III | reverse complement strand
CATTTTAAATCGTGTCACTTCTAAAAAATTTTGAGACGAAACCACTAGCCCATTTAATTGACAGTAAAATTTAAACTGAATTTAAAACAATAGTCACGATATTGAATATATATTGTAAATTTTGCTTAATTTGTTACTATCAACTGGCTAAATGTTCGTTATCAATTTATTATATAAGTTATGCATTTCGCTATGGGTGACTAGGCAGTTAATTATCAATGGTGCTAGAATAGCTAAGTCTATTAGCTTTCTGCTTTACGATACCATCTAATCATAGATTAACGCTTTTTTGACTGTGCATCTCCTTTTAATAATCGATTATTAGCTTCTTAGTGTGACGATTGCTGGAGCTTATGTTCAACGATTGTTTTAGGATTAAGCGTTAATTTATTTTGTTTATCTCACTTTGTTTTATTTCAATTTATTCCAACAATGGCCATTATTATGAATGACGATACCAATTTGAATACGGATAATCCTAATACGGATAAAGAGCAGTTCGAACAGGCTGCTCTACATTATCACGAGTTTCCAAGACCTGGTAAAATCTCGGTAACACCTATTAAACAGTTGGCCAACCAGCGCGACTTAGCTTTAGCATATTCGCCAGGTGTTGCAGTGCCTTGTCTTGAAATTCAAAAAGACCCAACGACAGCTGCTAGATATACGGCACGTAGTAATTTGGTCGGTGTTATAACGAACGGTACTGCCGTACTGGGTTTGGGTGATATTGGTCCGCTAGCCTCAAAGCCTGTGATGGAAGGTAAAGGGGTATTATTCAAAAAATTCGCTGGTATCGATGTTTTTGATATTGAGATTCAACAAAATGATCCTGACAAATTTATTGAAGCAGTGGCATCGCTTGAGCCAACATTTGGTGGTATCAACCTAGAAGATATCAAAGCACCTGAATGTTTTAAAATCGAGCGCGAACTGCGTAAACGTATGAACATTCCAGTCTTCCATGACGATCAACACGGTACCTCAATTATTGTTGCTGCTGCCATGCTCAACGCCCTAATTCTGACGGGTAAAAAGATCGAAGAGATCAAAATCGTCTGTTCAGGTGCTGGTGCTGCCGCTATTTCTTGCCTAGACATTATCTGTGCACTTGGTGTTGATCAGAACAATATTTTTGTTTCTGATTCACGCGGTATTATCACCACTAGTCGTGAGAATCTAGACGAATCAAAACAACGTTATGCTCGTGACACTGATGCTAGCACCATTGATGAGGTGATGGACGATGTGGACATGTTCATAGGCTTGTCAATGCCTGGCATTTTAAGCCCAGATATGGTACGCCGTATGGCAAAAAACCCTATCATCTTTGCCCTCGCCAACCCAACGCCTGAAATCATGCCAGAATTGGCGCATTCAGTACGTCCAGATGTCATTATGGCGACCGGACGCTCGGATTATCCAAACCAAGTTAACAACGCATTGTGTTTCCCTTATATCTTCCGCGGCGCACTAGATGTAGGTGCAACGACTGTCAACGAAGAGATGAAGATCGCTTGCGTACGTGCGATTGCCGCGATGGCACATGTTGAAGCGACGCCAACTACAAACGTCAAAAATACCGACAGAATGAGAAGCTTTGGTCCTGATTATCTAATTCCAGGACCTCTAGAGCCAAACTTAATCATCGAGATCGCCTCCGCAGTTGCAAAAGCGGCGATGGATTCAGGGGTCGCAACCTTACCGATTGATGATCTTGATGCTTATCGTCAGCGCTTATCAGAGTTTGTATATAACTCAGCGTTTGTGATGAAACCTATCTTCTCTCGTGCGAAGTCAGATCCAAAGCGTATCGTCTACTGTGAAGGCGAAGACAATAACATTCTTCTTGCCGTACAAGTTGTCGTTGATGAGAAGCTAGCAAAACCTATCTTGGTTGGACGTCCAGCGGTAATTGAAAATAACATCGAAAGGCTTGGCTTACGTCTAAAAGATGGCGAGAACATCACGATTGTCAATCAAGATGATGACCCTCGTTATAAAGACTATTGGCAAGGTTATTATGAGAAAAACAAGCGCCGCGGTGTTAGTATTGAGCTTGCTCGTCGCGATGTTCGTCGTAAGACCACTTTGATTGGCTCACTGTTGGTCGAAAACGGTGATGCTGAAGGCATGATTTGTGGTACGTTTAGCCATTATCAATTACACTTAGAATATGTCCAAAACGTCATCGGCAAAAAAGAAGGCGTTAAAGATTTTTATGCGATGAATGCTGTCCTCATGCAAGATCGCAATATCTTTATTGCTGATACCTATATTCATGAAGACCCTACTGCTGAACAGTTGGCTGAAATGACCGTATTGGCTGCGGATCAATTGCATCGTTTCGGTATTACGCCTCGCGTCGCATTGGTATCACACTCAAACTTTGGTACCTCTGATCGCGCTAGTGCAGTTAAAATGCGCAAGGTCTATGAGCTACTACATGAGATGAATGTAGACTTCGATTTTGATGGCGAGATGCAAGGTGATGCCGCGCTTAATGAGCATATACGATTAGAAGATATGCCATCAAGTCATTTAAAAGGTGCTGCCAACTTGCTCATTTTACCGACGCTCGATGCAGCAAACATTGCCTTTAATTTGCTTAAAACAGCAACAAGCAGTGCCTCTATTGGCCCAATCTTATTAGGCTCTAACAAGCCTGTTCATATCTTGACTCCATCAGCGACAGCTCGTCGCGTGGTTAATATGACGGCCCTGGCTGTCACTGAAGCGCAAGATTTAGAAAACGAGAAATAGTTGCCATATTATTTTTATCGATAAGCTACTACTATTTATTATTAATAGTAGTGGTTTGCTATACTAAGACCAGTCCATATCATTGTCACAAATGGTATCGACTGGTTTTTTTGTTCCAATAAATTGATGGCAAGATTTATCTGATTAAAATTTGTTTGGCGAATAAAAGAGGTTTCAATGCAAGTTTATCTTGTTGGTGGCGCAGTTCGTGATCAGCTGTTAGATCACCCTATTATCGATAAAGACTTTGTGGTGGTAGGTGCAACCGTAGATGAGATGCTAGCCGCGGGCTTTATTCAAGTCGGTGCAGACTTTCCAGTGTTTTTGCATCCGACCACTCAAGAAGAATATGCATTGGCACGTACCGAGCGCAAGCTTGGCCATGGTTATAAAGGCTTTAGCGTGCATGCTAGCCCTGACGTAACACTGCAAGATGACTTACAGCGCCGTGACTTAACCATCAATGCGATGGCAATTGAAGTAACCAGTCTCACCGACGATACGCCTCTTATCGGTGAAGTGATTGATTATTATGGTGGACTCGATGATATTCAAAGCAAGACTTTACGTCATATATCGCAGGCTTTTAGCGAAGATCCGTTACGGGTTTTGCGAGTCGCGCGCTTTTATGGACGTTATTATAGCTTAGGTTTTCACATCGCTGAGGAAACTCTCATACTCATGCGCCAACTGGTCGCCTCAGGTGAGCTTGCACATTTAAGTGCAGAGCGCATTTGGCAAGAATCAAACCGTGCCACCATGCAAAGCTCCCCTCAAGTTTATTGGGAGCAGCTATATGCAATCGGTGCTCTAACTGATTACTTTGCGCCATTGCATCATGCTTGGAGCAATGTGCACATACGAGAAACAGTGCAGACGGCGCTATACTTTGCCGGTCAAATGCAGTTGAATTTATCCCAGCGCTGGACATTATTAATGGCTAGTCTTGATCAATCATTATTCGTGAACCCTAATCCTGACATACCATCAAGCAGTCCAAATATAAGTATTATGGCTGAGGATAAAAAAGCCGCTCTAAAAGCCATAACCTCTATAAGCAACAGTGCCAAAGTACCTAAGGCGCCTACCCAGTTTGCAACCCTATTTATTCAACAAGCCAGCAGACTAAATACTATAGATCGTCTGTCTGCAGCTGAAAAAAATTGACCTTATCCAAGCTTGTAGCGCTCACAAAGATTCTGCCAAGCTCTCGCAGCTATTGGTCACCAGTCACGTATTACAGTTAGCAAAACAACATCGTCAAATGATGCTTGCATTAAACAGCTTTCATGCCATTGGTATAGAAAACATAGATCCAGATATTACAGGCGCTGCAATCGGCAAAGCGTTAAATGAGGCACGTGCGGCGCATCTTGTCACTCTGGAGCAGTCTGTAGCCAATACTAGCTAAAAGAGTCATAGCATAGCTATTAACTCTTTTTATTAAACAAAATACGATTAGACGATGGAAACTGTATTTTTATGGCAATCGAAACCGCAGTGAAGAGCGACGATGGAAACTGTATTTTTATGGCAATCGAAACCGCAGTGAAGAGCGACACAAACCCATCTGTTGAAGTGAATAATCACCATTCATACAGTAACAGGCCAGTCATGCTAGTTACTGGTAGTGCTAAGCGTATTGGCGCAGCCATTATTCGAGCAGCACATCATCAAGGCTATCGTGTCATTATCCATTGTCATCGTAGCGAGCAACAAGCAAACGCGTTAGCAAACGAGCTCAATAGCCTCCACGATAACAGTGCGGCAATTGTCGTTGCGGATTTAGCAATTGTCAACGATGACCATTTACTTATTCAATTTGTCCAAACTATCATGGATACTTTTGGACGGCTTGATGTACTGGTACATAATGCATCACGATTTTACCCGACTCCGCTCAATGATATTAACAATGTCCAATGGGACGAGCTGTTTTTGAGCAATGCCAAAGCACCTTTGTTACTGAGTCAAGCATTTCTACCTCATTTGCAAACGCAGCATGGATGCATTATTAGCCTACTTGATATTCATGCTCATGATAAACCGTTTAAACACTACACTGTCTATAATATGGCGAAGGCCGCTCACCGTATGATGGTACAGTCTCTTGCGCTAGATATGGCGCCTTATGTTCGTGTTAATGGGATTGCACCTGGGGTAAACATTTTACCTGAAGCCGATAGTGACCAAGCGCTTGACGACACACAGCAACAGAGTATTATCGACTCTATTCCTATACAGCGGATCGGTACGCCAGATGATATCGCCCACAGCGTGCTGTATTTGGCAAAAGCCAGCTATGTCACAGGAGAGATTATTAACGTCGATGGTGGCCGTAGTTTGACCCTCGCTGGTGGTAATATTTAACAAATAAGCGATAATAGCTGAATAATTTCGTTTAGTTGTTATCTTTTACTTGAAAATTTAAAAAAAATCAGGTATCATTATGCGTCTAACGTTAGGGCCCATAGCTCAGTTGGTTAGAGCAGAGGACTCATAATCCTTTGGTCGTAGGTTCAAGTCCTACTGGGCCCACCATATATTGAAAAACAAAAACCCCTTCAAATCTATTAGACTTGAAAAAAAAGTCGGGGT
>NZ_LNUO01000064.1:0-5078 GCF_001462175.1 Psychrobacter sp. ENNN9_III | reverse complement strand
ACAGTTATTATTAAGTTAAAAGCTGAGTTTTGCTAAAAGCACTGTAAAGATAAACTTGGTAGACTCTCTAATCAATGAGCAGTTTATATCGTACAAAATTTAAAGCAGACATTGCCCAAAAGATAGTAGATAATAACGCTAATTTGAGTGTAACGGGTCAGCAATTAGGAACCGTGATGCAATCGTTATTCGATTGGTACAACAAAATCTATCAAAGTAAGCTTATCAGCATAGAGCCTAATGTTGGCTCTTGAAGCAAAATAGTCATTGTAATAATTGTGAGAAGTCTAGCACAAAGGTTATGTAAAAACACCTTGTTACAACTTACTTTTGATGCTATATTTTGATCAGTTGATAAGTTTCTACACTTTTTCAACCAAGACCTCTTAGTTTATCCTTCGTACAAATCGTTACCGCAAGAACACCATAAAAAGAACGCAGTAAGTAGTAAAGTGACCGATCACCTGCAACTCCTTTCTTTGACATGGTTAATTTTTTAAATCTAAAAAAAACAAACCAAACTGTATGAGTCAGGAAGACTCTTGCATTAAATTCGTATGAATCCTGATTATACACCTGTTGCCCCCCCTCTATATGCAATTACAAGGATGTAAATTATGTCATTACAAAACCCAATTTTTATTCCTGGTCCTACCAATATTCCTGACAGATTACGTCGTGCGATGAACGTGCCGACGCAAGATCACCGTGCGCCTGATTTTTCAGACACTTTCTTACCGGTACTTGCCGACTGTAAAAAAGTATTTGGTACGCAAGATGGTGAAATCATCCTGTTTACCTCTAGTGGTACGGGCGGCTGGGAAGCCGCTATTAGCAATACTTTATCGCCTGGTGATAAAGTTCTGATTGCACGCTACGGTATGTTCTCTCATCGCTGGATTGATATGTGTCAGCGTCACGGCCTTGATGTGCAAATCGTTGAATGCGCTTGGGGTACGGGCGCTCCCGCTGATCAATTCCAAGCAATTTTGAGCGAAGACACAGCGCACGAAATAAAAGCCGTAATGGTCACGCACAATGAAACAGCGACAGGTGTCTTAAGTGACATTGGCGCCGTTCGCAAAGCCATGGATAGCAGTGACCACCCCGCTTTATTATTCGTCGATGGCGTCAGCTCAATCGCCTCTGTTCCTTTTGAGATGGATGATTGGGGCGTAGACATTGCTGTCGCTGGCTCACAAAAAGGCTTTATGCTCGCAACTGGCATGGCTATATTAGGCGTCAGTCAAAAAGCCTTGAGTCATATGGATGAGGCTAAACTGCCCCGTACTTATTTTGACTTTCGCGATATGTTAAAAGCAAACGCCAACGGTGGCTTTCCTTATACGCCCCCACTCAATCTAATTTATGGTATGAGAGCAAGCCTCGATATGCTTTTTGAAGAAGGCCTTGAGAATGTCTATGCGCGTCATCACCGCTTGGCCGAAGGCGTACGACAAGCGGTAAGCGCTTGGGGCTTTAAGCTATGTGCAGCATCTCCTGACTTATATTCTGAAACTGTTAGCGCAATATATGTTCCCGAAGGCTTTGACAGTAACGAGCTGACCGATCATGCGTTTAATAAATATGGCATATCTTTCGGTATCGGTTTAGGTGAGATGCATGGTAAAGCTTTTAGAATAGGACATTTGGGTTCATTGACCGAAGTCATGGTACTAGCAGGGCTTGCCACTATTGAGATGGCGATGGTTGACCTAGATTACCCTATTAAACTGGGTCAAGGCGTCGCTGCTGCGCAAGAGTATTATCGCAACAACTAAATAAAGGCGATTAAACAGAAAAATAAAGGAATATTTTTTATGATAACAAACGATGATGGATTAGTGATTCCAACCCTTGAAGATATGGTAGAGGCGCATGAGCGTATCAAACCTTATATCCATCGCACACCAGTTTTAACCTCGCGGTTTTTAAATGAAATGGCAGGCTGTGAGATGTTCTTTAAGTGTGAGAACTTTCAAAAGGCAGGTGCTTTTAAAGTACGCGGCGCATCAAACGCAGTGTTTGGCTTGTCCGATGAAACAGCAAAAAATGGCGTCTGCACACACAGCTCAGGTAACCATGCGTTATCTTTATCTTATGCGGCTGGTCGGCGCGGCATACCCTGTAATGTAGTCATGCCATATACTGCACCAGAAGCTAAAAAGGCGGCAGTACGTGGCTATGGCGGCATCATTACTGAATGCGAGCCATCAACCACTTCACGTGAAGAAGTATTTGCCAAAGTTCAAGCAGAAACAGGCGGTGATTTTGTCCATCCATACAACGACCCACGTGTCATCGCTGGACAAGCAACCTGCTCACGTGAGTTTTTAGAGCAAATGGAAGAGATGGGACAAAAACCTGACATGGTAGTCGCACCAATCGGTGGTGG
The DNA here is from genome assembly GCF_001462175.1 of Psychrobacter sp. ENNN9_III. Classification (NCBI taxonomy): domain Bacteria; kingdom Pseudomonadati; phylum Pseudomonadota; class Gammaproteobacteria; order Moraxellales; family Moraxellaceae; genus Psychrobacter; species Psychrobacter sp. ENNN9_III. Next base: position 2,683 of record NZ_LNUO01000064.1, on the reverse strand, counting down.
CGGCATGATTTCAGGTACTTGCTTGACGCTATCGAACCTAGCACCTGATGTCAAAATTTATGCGGCAGAGCCGGTAAACGCTGATGATGCCGCGCGCTCACTTAAAGCCGGTCACATTATCGCTGATGATGCACCAGATACTATTGCGGATGGCTTAAAAGTACCGCTTAAAGATTTGACTTGGCATTTTGTCAGCAATTACGTGACTGATATTTTAACTGCCACTGAACAAGAAATCATTGAAGCGATGAAGCTTATATGGACACATATGAAAATCGTTATTGAGCCCAGCTGTGCCGTGCCGCTCGCTGTTATCTTAAAGAACAAAGACGTCTTTGTAGGTAAAAAGGTTGGTGTCATCATCACGGGTGGTAACGTCGATCTTGATAAGTTGCCTTGGAATTAATTGTCCGTAACTACGTAAATATAATCAATGAAAACAAATGGAGCTTGAACATGATTACTGAAGAATTAGAAGTTGGTTTTAACGTCCCTGCTAAAGTTGGTATGGATGAGGCAGATATCCAAACCCCTTGCTTGATATTAGATCTAGACGCTCTTGAGCGCAATATCAAAAAAATGGGCGATTACGCTAAAGACCATAATATGCGTCACCGTAGCCACGGAAAAATGCACAAATCGGTTGATGTCCAAGAGCTACAAGAAGATATTGGCGGCGCTATTGGTGTTTGCTGTCAAAAAGTTTCTGAAGCAGAAGTATTCGTACGTGGCGGTATTAAAGACGTATTGGTCTCAAACCAAGTGCGCGATCCAGCCAAGATTGAGCGCTTAGCCAATTTGCCTAAAATGGGCTCAAAAATAACCGTTTGTGTCGATGATGTCGACAACGTTGCTGAGCTATCAGCTGCTGCAACCAAAGCAGGCACCGAGCTTAACTGCTACATCGAAATCGACTGCGGTGCAGGACGTTGCGGTGTCACGACGACAGAAGCAGTGATAGAGATTGCTAAAGCGATTGATGCGGCTGAAAATATAAAATTCACTGGCATTCAAGCCTATCAAGGTGCGATGCAGCACATGGACAGCTATAGCGATCGTAAAGCTAAGACCCAAGCTGCTATCGATCAAGTACAAGAAGCCATTGATGCATTAACTGAAATCGGACTAAAACCAGAATTTATCTCTGGTGGCGGTACAGGTAGTTACTACTTTGAAAGTAATTCAGGGGTTTTTAACGAATTACAGTGCGGGTCTTACGCGTTTATGGATGCCGACTACGGTCGTATCTTAGATGAAGACGGTAACCGTATTGACGCTGGTGAGTGGGAAAATGCGTTATTTATCCTAACCTCCGTTATGAGCCATGCAAAACCTGACAAAGCCATTGTTGATGCAGGTCTAAAAGCTCAGTCAGTTGATAGTGGCCTGCCCTTTATCTATGGTCGCGACGATGTTGAATATGTTAAATGTTCAGATGAGCATGGCGTAGTAAGCGATCCAAATGGCGTGCTGAAAATTAATGAAAAACTAAAACTGGTACCAGGTCATTGTGATCCCACTTGTAACGTTCATGATTTTTATGTTGGTGTGCGTAACGGTAAAGTTGAAACCGTATGGCCAGTATCTGCACGCGGTAGAATGTACTAAGACCTATCAGCTAAATTAGTATCATTTTATCAGTTTAGTTCAAAGGGGTTGTTGTAGTTTTAGCCTGCAACGGTCTCTTTTATTTAATGAACTTATAATAAAAAGGAATTTATCATGAGTGAAGCAAATAGTGTTCATAGTGACGAAGGGTTATTGATCGTATCAGAAGACGCTTGCAAATCAGTGATTGATCGCCCTTCTGCCTTTACCGCAGTTGAAAATGTTTTTGCGTCAATGTCACGAGGCGACGCGTATAACTTCCCTGTCATCCGTGAAGCAATTGGCTATGCTGATGCGCTATATGGCTTCAAATCAGGTTTTGATCGCGCTGGTAAATCCCTAGGTCTAAAATCAGGAGGTTACTGGCCGGGTAATGCTGACAAGGGCTTGACCAATCATCAGTCAACGATTTTCTTATTCAATCCAGATAATGGTAAATTGCGTGCGCTCGTCGGTGGTAACTACCTAACAGCGGTACGTACCGCCGCGGCATCAGCAGTATCGATTGCCCATCTAGCACGTAAAGACAGCAAAGTGCTTGGCATGGTCGGTGCTGGTCATCAGTCTACTTTTCAGCTGCGAGCCGCTCTTGAGCAACGCAACTTTGAAAAAGTAGTTGCTTGGAACAACAATAAAGACCGTCTTAAAAACCTACAAGCAGTCGCTGAAGAACTAGGCGTACCGTTTGAATCTGTTGAGCGCGAGCAATTATGTAGCGAGGCCGATGTAATCATTACCATCACTTCAGCGTTTGAGCCGCTGCTTATGAAAGAGTGGATCAAACCCGGTACACATATCGCTTGTATGGGTACTGATACTGTTGGAAAACAAGAAGTTGATGTCAACTTGATATCCGCTGCTACTGTCTTTACTGATGAAATCGCTCAATCGATTAGCCTCGGTGAAGCTCAGCATGCTATTAAGTCTAGTGCTATCAAAGAAAGTGATATCACTACGCTTGGTGACGTCATTAACGGTGAGCATCCAGGTCGCAGCTCAGATGATGAGATTACCTTGTTCGATGGTACGGGGGTTGGTTTACAAGATTTAGCAGTTGCTTCTGCTGCTGCTAAAC
>NZ_LNUO01000063.1:0-9839 GCF_001462175.1 Psychrobacter sp. ENNN9_III | reverse complement strand
ACAAAAAATGCCTCTGGGAGTTGACTCCCAGAGGCATTTAGTTTTAAATATAGCTAACGGTTACAGCGTGTTGACGCACACTGTAACGAACAAATAAGCACCTGAACTGCGTTATTTGAACAGCATTAAATGCCCGTGTAGGTGCATTTTATCCAAAATATGCTTTCATATCAACCTTATTCACTATACATTTTAAAAACTGCTTGTTCGCTCGTTACCTCCTTGTGCTGCTCTCTCTGTAATTGTTACCCGTCAAATGGGTGGCAGGCCTCGGCGACGACTGCGTTTGACAGAAGGGTAAAGCTCTCGACAGGGGGTTCTAGACATATTGAGCAACGCAATGAGTGGTTACTCGTGCATATCGTAGCGGTATATTGGGTTTAGGCCCTTGCTAGCGTATGACAGCACAGTAGCGGTTAAGAGCGTGTCTAGGCGGTGCTATCAGCCGTAATCTTAACAACCGTAGCTTGATACAGTGATACGGTCTTGATGACGCGATGGGCGATGAAGTCGGCATGACTAATCACATCAAATCCAAGGAATGCACTAAAGCGTTTGTGAGTGTTTTTATTATACTCATAACTGCTTTAGGGTGAGTGTTCCTTGAAATCTGCTCAAGGCTCCAAAATCAGCATAAATTCACTTAGGCTAACTTAAGTAGTATATAGCCCACTAGGCTATATACTATAAGAGTCCAGAGAAAAATTTAGAATAGTTAATATACAACAATCACTTATTCAGTGAGTCGATATTGTCATGGTTGATTCATAAGCTTAGTGTGAATAGAACGGGATTGACTTATTTATTGTTAATTGTCTCTCGCATCTTTTCAATCTCTGCAGTCAATGAGCTACTCTTTTCCTGTTCTGATTGATAGTTAATTGAAAGCTCATCATACTGCTCACTCAATGCAGTGTGCTCAGTACTAAGCAAAGTTCTCTCATGATTTAACGTGTCGTGTTGCTTAATCAGTAGCTGATGATCTGCTTCAATCTTAGCTTGATTTTGAGTAAGCTGCTCATTAATCCCTGATAACTTATCACGTTCAGCGATTATGGCCTTTAACTCTCCTTTCACTTCTGCTGTAAGATTCGTTATCTCGTTGCGCTCAATAACGACTGTCTTTAGCTCATCCTTAGTTGCTGTCAGTTCTGTTTGCAGACGCGCGATCTCTGCTTTATCGCTATTAGCAGTGGCTTCAAGCGTGACCACCTTCGATATGTTGGCACTCAGCTCTTTTGATTGCTGATCAAAACTGCTACGCAGGTCACCAAGTTGGGCCTGAGCTGCCACTGTTTTAGCTCGTTCAAGTTCTAGCTGGTGCTGAGTATCGCTGAGTGTCTGTGTCAGCACATCCCGTTCAGCAGTCACTTGAGCCGCGGTGATAGCCGTTGCCTCTGCAGTTGCTGTGACCTCATCGAGCTGTTCTAACAAATCAGCCTGCTCACTCTCTAGGGTCTTAACCGCTTCTTGAGCCTCATCTGTCTCAGCTTGTGCCTTGGCCTTAATACCATCTAGAGCCTCCCGTTCTTTAACCAGACGATCATTGGCAATATCAATGGCCGTCTGCCACATATCTGCACCAAGCGTTTGTAAGCGTTCAGCAATGCTACTTGGTAGCTCAACCTGTCTTAGCTGCTCTTCTTGTTGGTTATCCTGACGCCAAAACTTCATGGCTTCACTGATGGTCGTGAATGATCCACCACCCAGCGCCTTACGCACTTCGGCTAAAGTAGGTTTGATACCTTGTTCGTGCAGTTGATCAGCAATAGCATGAATTTGCTGTGTAGTAATGGCCATAAATTATTGTCCTTAATTTTGTATGAGTAAATATGTAGCGTTTGTAGTATGTTGTATATAGTATAATACAATATACAATTTACTACAATATAAGGCTTAAAAAAACCTCAAGTAATCTTGAGGTCACAATCATTAGATTAGGGCTAACGATCAGTTAAGTACTCTTCTAGCGCATTACTATCATTTATTAATGATTAGCGCCTGTTTGCTTGGTTTTATCCTTAAATTTGGCAATAATACTGGCCTCAGTAAAGAACGCTTATGGTTTAATACTGCCACGGCTAACACCTGACCAGTCGGTGACTTCTGGAATGTCTGATAGATCAATGTCGTCATCATTAAGCGTTGCTAAATGCTCTAAATCTACTTGTTGCTTGGCCGTTAGTGGTGGTAGCTCGTCTATTTGATAGCTAACTTTGTTCACACTGGCTCCCTTTAATTTTTTTGACACGTCTAGCTGAGATAGATAATGCGTATAACCTCACCATTATCTATTTCTGTTTGCGTATGGGCTACCAATAGGACGGCGGTACCGTCTACTGTACCCAGCGCTTGCCACTGCTTTTCATCATTTTCATACCTGTCTTGCTGACGCAGGCATAAAAGGTCTAGAAAAACTCGGGCGGCTGCCTCAAATAATAAACGGTGCTTACGCTGATTGGTGTTTTTTTGTTCATCCCATTCAAATCTAATGCTTATCTGTTCTCTCTGTCAGTATGCTCTTTATAGATTAGCAATTCATCTTGACTGACAGCTGATACTTTCTGGTATTCAAAAGATAGCGGTACTTGATTGGTTTGCGCCACTTGGGTCAAGAACAATTTAATCGCTTGAGACGGCGTTAGACCATAGCTTTCAAACACGGCAAAAGCATTTTCTTTTAGCTCTTGATCGAGCCTGATATTATAATTAGTTGTCGTCATGGCATTACAAATGGCTTATCTGTGTACATATAATATAAACCATTTGTATAGACAGTACCAGATTAATCACTCTTTTTTCTTTGCTATGATTTTTGCTTAGGGAACGTATAACCTACCGCCAGCAAATGCTTTTTATGGGTCTTTAAAAAAGCTTCATCTCTTAATTGAGTGTGTAACCAGCTGATCACTTCTTGGGTACTTTTTCCTGAAGGCGCATAGCTACCAAATGGGGCATAGTTAGCCAATAGAGGCGCAAAACGGTCGATCTGTTTGACGGTTAAGGATGGTATATCTCTATTCTCATTATTCTGATTTAAGTCCTCCAGACTTTTTTTCTTGGTGGGCTTAGCTTTGACATTAAATTTTAGTCCTGTGACGGTACGACCACGTTTAACGTTTTCATAGGTGATTTTAATATCTGACTTTTCTGTTATTTCTTCAACGCTTGGGTTGATGACTCGACTTTTTAGGTTGTTAATACGTTCGTAAGATTTAGAAAGAGCTAGCTCCTCTCTAATTTCTTCAAGTGACATTGTCCACGAGCTCATTGCCTCATGTTTTTTGGCCAGATGGTATATATCTATTGAATATTCACCCTTCAGTTTAAGTACATCTTCTTTTTTATATTTAGTGAATGGATTATTTTCATCAAAAACCTTCAACATCAGTAGCACTTCATCTGTAAAACATAGAGACACATAGCCATCTTCATATATTGATCTGATGACCCACTGTACATTGACACGGCTACCGCGTTCATTTCTATAGCTAAAAAATCGCCTCATCATCGTTTCACTAGCATCTTTTAATTGAGTATAAGCAGAATCCACTTGAATGTTGCAAGCCTCTGCAAATGCTTTCGCGGTTATCTCTATAGTGTCTTTTTCAGTGGCATCTATCAAACGCACTACTGAACTAGCAAGCAACAGCAACCGTTTTTCATCAAGTGTCATTTCATAAAACGCTTGTAGAATACGATTTTGCATAACAACCCAATTTGCAGGGTATTTCTTCTCATATAAACCAACTTGGTTAGTCATATCTACGCCTTAATGCTCAAATCTATCTAATTGTAGCATAATACCTGCTGATTGTAGCTTTTAACCTAGCTGATTGTAGCATTAACCTAGCTGATTGTAGCATTAACCTAGCTGATTGTAGCTTTATAGATCTTGAAGCCCTTAATTGGTAAGGTCTGAGAGCGTCCTAAAAGTCTTTAAAAGTCTTTAAAAGTAAAAAATATGTTTTTATATTAAATAATAGGAAAAAAGCTCAAGAACTGACGGATTTGAGATGATAATATGAGCGACCAATCACTTATAAAACTTATCAGTAGCTCAGAATGCAATTGTCCATTTACTTGATGTTAATCCTCGTTCACATAGTTCGGATCAAGCTTGGATCTTTGAAAATCTTCAAAAGCATGGTCAAAGATATTTTGAATATCTTCGTCTGTCATTCTGGACAACCCTGTTTTCACATTCTCAATATCAGTCTCATTTTTTGTAGATAGTTTGTCTTCATTTTCAGTAGCCATTATCGACACATCTGTAAACACTTATCAAACCGTTGCTAAAAAGCCTAGAAACCACTCTTATATACGTTTTACGCTCTGTCCGATACGATGGTAGCTAAAGCTATTCTAAAACGCTTAAAACAGCCGATAACCGTCTCCTAACCTTTCGCTAATTAGTAGACGATCCAGCTGTACCTTCAATTAGGCGATTTCGAGTAGCTACTGTGATGATGAATAAATATCAAGCAATGAACCGTGGTCACTGTCCTGACTGTTTTTAGGTGGTGTAAAGCTGCTTGGTACCACCTCAGCTTTACTTTGTATTTTATTGGCAATTGCTTTCAAAAATTCACGGTGCTTTTTCAAACGAGCATATTTTTCATTATCGTGTGCGTCTAAAAAAATAGCTTGCAGTTCATGATTATCATCATCGTCTAATGCGTTGGCCAACCACTCCCCCAATATTTTATGTGCTTCAAGCCTGTCCTGATCAATCTCTTTTTTAAGAGCCTGTAATTGCTTAATCTTATTTGCGAATAAATCATCTGATATTACTGACATTACCTCATCCTTTTTTTAGCCAACTATGATAGAGTTGATCCTAGCAGTACATACATAGGTATGCAAGGTAGTAAAATACACAAGACCACATCTTTTCGTGGGCGCAGTAGTATTTTAACCCTCTGTTAAGAGCGAACTTAGGAGTTTATGTAAAAAAGACCCACAAGGGGTACTGTTTTTTTACATAAACTCCGTCGTTCGGCAGGGGGCGAACCCCCTACAACCCCCAAAAAATCATCTCTCAATATTGGGTTTTTTTGCTATGAATAATAAAGGATTTCATCTATCGGTTAGCGCTGTTAGTAAGGCGAAAAATCATAGCGTGGTGGCAAAGTCGGCTTATAATTCTGGCTCAAAACTGGTTGATGAACAGTCAGGAGTCGTCCACGATTACACCAGTAAAGCTAAAGACAAAATCTTAAATTTAGTGGACAGTGATGGTACTAAATACACGCAAGTTGTTGAGAAAAATGTGGTGCATACGGCGTTGTTAACGCCAACTATTGCTGGGGATCTAGCAGTGACACGTGAGGGTTTCTGGAATGATATTGAACGTATTGAGACTCGTAAAAACGCGCAATTGGGTACTGAGATTGATGTGATGTTTCCTGATGGGATCACCGCGGATCAGCGTATAGTTCTGGTCGAGCGCTACGCTCAAACCTTATCTGATCGCTATAACGTGCTTGTCGATGTGGCCATTCATCGGCCCCACAGTCACGAGAAACATGTGGGGGAGGTTGAAGTGGTTGAGCTGACCAGTCGTAACTTTCATGCCCATATTTTACTCTCAAGCCGTGAGATAGTAGCGGATGTTGAGGGTTATGCTTTATCAGCACGCAAGAATTGGTTGCAGTGGTCAACGGAGGAGCGGTTATCTAAGGGGTTAAACGGACGCGGCGATGAGCTTAAATATCAACGCACCCTTTGGGCGGATATGGCCAATGAGCTACTGCCTAAGAATAAAACCATTAGTGAGAAATCCTACCGTGAGCTGGGCATCAATCGTTTACCAAAAATGAAACTGGGTAAATCACTATATAAGGATATTCTCAAAGGCAATCGTTCAGTGATTCACGAGTACAACGAGACGATTGATGAGATCAATGCTTACATTGAAAAAAATGGTTTAGTAATTGAGTACGACGACAAGGGACGTATTGACCTAGAAAGCAATGAACAAGAGGTTAACGGCGTCACAATACATTATAAAAAGCGTAAACCCTTTGCGCGAATTGAGCTCAGTAATATCCGCTTTGTAGATCCTGCCGCTGAACTTGAACCCGCTATCCCTAAAAGTAACAGTCAGACGCATAGTGATGCGGCCAATGATCACGTACTTGATGAGCTTTTAGCAATCTCAGCCGACTTTGTGAGTCAAAAAAAGATGGTACGCAGCGCCTTATTTTCAACCATTGATGCGCTGCATGAAGAGTTAGCGCACCAGTCTAAACAGATTATTACCATTGATAAAAACATTAAGAGTACCCAGCGGTTCACCGAGGAGGTGGGACAGGATTTTAGTGACCCCCGCCAAAAAATGATTGAGCTTGCTAGGCAGATAAGCACAAAAGAGCAAAGTGAGGCACTAAAGGCGGCTTTAGCGTTGGTTGAGGAGTTTAGACAAGATGATACCCTACAAACAGGCCGCGCTGTTAGCCGTCTTGAAGAGCAGCTGTCACAGATTGATAAAACGGTGCTGAACAATAAAACGGTTTTAAAAAAGCTGATCCCGCTTAATAATGAAGTCATTGCTGACTACAAAGGGTTGAAGGCCACGCTAAAACCCTTTGCCGCAAAGCTGAATAAACTGGCGACTGGCTTTAAAGCTCTTGATGAGATTGATATTGAAAAATCCGACTTATCCTTACAGTGGGATCAAGCGTTTTCGGATCTACAAGATATAGACGTCACCAATAACATGGACACTTATCATAAGTTTGCCGCATTTGCAGATCTGGATGTTGAGCGCTTTAAATATCTTCAAAAAGAGCGTGAGGTGCTCAGTACGTTAAAAGCGGTAGAGATAGACGCGGATGCTGATACTCGTTTGACGGCATTGGCCGCTGATGTTAAAGCGTTTAAGACCACCAATAATGAAGACATCAAACAGTTAAAGCAGCAAATTAATACCAGTAAAAAGACTTATCAGCGCTTATCACCGTTTTATGAGCAGCGTATCGCCTTACTGGATCAAAGTGAGGCGGTGATCGTGCAAGATGATGATTTATACGATGAAATCATAAGTACCAAGACTACTCAGTTGAATGCAGATCGGCTTGAGGACTGGCGCAGCCGTACTATGGCGCTGCAATATCAGCTCAACAAAGCGCATGAGCAAGCAAAGCTTAAGAAAGAGGCTGAGCGCGCACGAGAGGAGGCTTTGATCAGGCGGCGAGAAACCTTAAAACAGAGGCGGCAGCAGGCATCTCTTAAGCGTCAGCGAATCAATGAGACCAAAGCATATCGAGATCGATTTGACAATTTAGTGGTACGGGTGCGTAACCGCGTTAATACCCTTGATTTTAAGGCCGTTGATGCACCGATCGAAGTGATCAACGCGGCTGAGGCGGTTGCCGCACAAGCATTTATATTCACTACTCTAAAACACACTGACAGCTTTACGACACTACAAAAAAGTTTACGAGACACCGATGCCAAAAAAATTGCAACGCAGGTGCAGAAGACAGCAACGACGCTATGGCAACAGCTTGAGCGCTTGCCTGACAATCAAGATAAGGTCGAGGTGTTAACGAAAATCAATGAGCGCTTTGAGCACGTTCCTGCTATCACCATAGATGGGGCAACGCTCACACAAACTGTGACAGATCACCTGCAAAAAACGAAGAACGCCATCCAAGCGCATGAACAAGCACAAACACGCCGCTACTCCTCACCACGCCCATTTTAGGCGGCATTATAATAATGAGTACCCCATGAATAAAGACAATAGCAATGAGCAAGACATACACGATCAACTTGTTAACCTAGTGACTTCATTGACTCCGGTCATTGGGGCCTTGCGTGAGCTGATTAAGCGAGCCGATGATGCGGTAGCGAGGCGGCTTGAGCGTTCGCTTAGCGGTATTGATAGCAAGGTGAATGAGGTGTCTTCTGCCATTGAAGAATTAGGTAGTAGCGCAAGCACGACTTCGCAGGCATTGAGTCAGTATCAAGAACTCGTGTTAAAGCAGCTACAAGCGGCAGTGACTGCTTTTACTGACAATGAGATGCCGCGTCGTTATGATGACAAAATAGCAGGCATCATCACCGATATGAAACAGCAGATTGATACGGCTGTAGAGTCGATCGTTACTGCTAAAAACGACAGCATAGAGGTACAAATCAGTACCATGCAAGCGGTGGCTGATAAACTTAGCGCAAGCGCTGACAATCTAGCCCTATTCACCAATCAGTACCAAGCTGGTCATAAGCAGATTATTGAAGATATTGAGACCTTTGAGACCACCACCAAAACGCGGATTGAGCAGGTCGAGGCTAGAGCTAGTAAAGACTTGGACAAAATTCATAAGTCCATTGAGACTATGAGTATTAAAAGGATTGCAGCCGCTGTCGCAGCGGGTACGATGGCTGTGATAATAAGTTTGGTGGCCCTGGTATTTTGGTATGTGCCAAGCTTTGATGAGATTGCAGAGATGAAATACCAGCAAGCAGAGCTACAGCGCGGCATCGATGAGCTTGAAACGGGTTGGAAACAGGCCTTTAATAATGCTCAAAGTGCGCAGTTTATTTTGGCTTGTGATGTTAATAAAGAGCAGCCTGATGCAATCAGCTGGTGCGTTAGAGCAGACAGTAAGAGTGTTTTGAGAGATGAGAGAGGCTTTGTTTATTATAAAATAGCTGGGGTGCCGCGTGCAGAGCCGACTGAGTAAAGACGTATGGTAATAGTGAGCTATATTGCCCAAAAGTGCGTCTTCTAAAACATATAAGACTGAAAAAAGGCTTGTTTGATTGTCGTTATCTTTGTCTATATTAAAAAGCCAGATAATGACACTTTATCTGGCTTTAAGGGTTATTGTTTCTTGTTAAACAAGAAGTCTGTAAATATAAGCTAAAGTGACTAGGCTGCTTGGTCAGTATGAGCTGTGACCAACTCTATAAAGGCGGTTTCAAGGGTGCTTAACGTATAATCATCAATCATAAGACCGTCATCTAGCTGTCGTTGCACCCAGACATAAATCGCTTCATCATTATAAAGGATAGCGTCAACACCAAGTAATGATGCCAGTTGTACGCCCTGCTGTATTTGTAAGCTGAATAACAGCTGAGAGGCTAAAGCTTTAGTCTGTTCACTAAACCATGTGCAGCTGTTGAGCCGCGATAAATTAGTGTTCATAGATATTCTCCTATAGATTATTGTATGTAAATAATGGATAAAATGACCTACTACAGGTCAAATTATACCTATATTTTAATCTATTGCAAGAGAAAATGACCTTCTAAAGGTCTTTTTATGCGTCTAAAGGTGATAATGTCTTATGAGCGAGGGTGTTCACTCAGGCGTTTCACTGCTGTCCTCATTTATAATTTCATATAAATCACCAACATTGATTCTAAGATACGTGCATAAAGACTCGATGACATCTAGATCAACTCGGGTGGCTTCTTCATGATACATGCGAGTAATGGTGCCACGATTGATACCAGTATCTCTTGCGACATCGGCAATTTTAAGGCGTCTTTCGCCCATAATGGTCGATAAGTGACACTTCACCATAGTGGTTTCCTCATTAACGATTGGTGGTTTTTGATTGGTGAGCGGATTATAACGAATATGAGCGGCTAAAGTATTCCTTTTAGTAGCTCAAATTGATATCCAATAGCGGCAATTTACCTAGTAGTAGGCAGTTTATTATGCTGTCTTTGATACAGGACGTCTATCATGATGGATATGCGCTAGTTAGAAAAGGCGATGCTATTTTTACTATGAAGTATTGCTATTAGTAGTGATGTGACGTACATTTTTAGTTATACTTATATACTTATATACATTATATACTTATATACTTATATACTTA
>NZ_LNUO01000062.1:0-10440 GCF_001462175.1 Psychrobacter sp. ENNN9_III | reverse complement strand
TCCATCATACTTTCTTCTATTTTAATTAATTTGACAAGTTTTAACATTTAGCGAGCGCTGCCTAACTTATAGCTTTTGACCGTGAAAAAACGCCCGATGCCTATCTAATAGCTCAGCGGTAAGCGGCTCAGCATAGGTTTTTACATTTTTGATTTGGTTTTCAGATGCCACCGTCTCGCCGTCGTAGATGATATTTGGGTATATCTCTAGCAGCTTGGGGCGTGCATTCTTGACGATGACTTCAGCCATTTTCATGGCATTTTGATTGGTTTTATCGCCTTTATCGACGACCGCAACGGACTCACTCAGCGTATAGTTGCCTTCGCTTGGATCGATGTAATCAATGGGTAGCCCTTCTGCTTTATTAACGACGGCTTGATGACGCATGCCAAAACCGATTGGCACCTCACCTGCCATGACTTTCTTCAATGGGCCTGATCCTGATAATTCTAAATTTGGTCCGGCGTTTTCACGAATACTATTCATGAGTGTTTGTCCTTCGGCATCCATGCCATAGGCAGCAGTGATATTCTGCACAAATAACCAACCGGTCGATGAGCCATTGGGATCAACCATCGCAATTTTGTTTTTATAAATGGGCTTTGCCAAATCTTTGGCGCTGGTTGGTCTGGGTAGGTTTTGCGCGGCCATCTCTTTGGTATTTAAAATGATTGCTCCAGTAAAGCTTAAAATGGGCGCATAGTAACTAGGTACTGCGACTTGGGGATTGACCTCAAAGCTGACATCCTTAAACATCGAATGTTTGGCTTGTGCGCTCTCTAAATAAAATGAGCTCATGGTCACAAGATCTGCTTCTATATTCTTACCTTCCGCCAACAAGCGCCCGCCAAGCTCACCGGTGCCAAAGGATTGGAAAATATATTGACCTTCATAGCCTGCTTGATCTAATACCGCTTGGATGACTTCTACCGCTTCTTCGTCGGCGTTACTATAAATGATGACTTCTTCTGCGCTATTGTCCTTAGAAGCGGCTGAGCTACAGCCTACCAATGTGAATCCGAAAGCAAGACTCACCATTAACGTTTTGAGTGAAAGCAAGACTCACCATTAACGTTTTGAGTGAAACATTTTTTATCCTATAGATTTTATTGAGTTTTAATGGGTAAAGTTTGGGTATATTTTCGATAGCTAAATAGTTATCAATTGCTATAGTCGTTTCAATCTAAAAAGAACACAGTACTGCTGGGATGAATTTTTTGAAGCCTCTGGAGTGCAAAGCGCACAGCAAGCGAGAAAAATTTATACCAGCAGAACGCAATTTTTAACGTATCCCTTTTATTTTGAACTGCCTATAACCATGCTTAAGCAGTCGTTGGCGCAATAATCGTATCGTCTGTTGCTTTCGGTATGCCGTAGAGACGTCTGCTATATAGATGACGAATGATGGCAAACAGGATCAAGGCGCAGATATTGGTCAGCAATATCATCAGCGATAAGATAAAAATCTCATCAAAGCGCGCAAAATGCTGCAATTCGACGATTTTGGTGGTAAGCACCATGGTTTTGGCACCAGAGATAAAGATAACCGCGCTAATCGTCACCATGGCACTGATAAAGTAGAAGGACGCCACCTCGATTAAGGTAAAAAACGAGTTGGGAATCACCACGCGCCGCAGCGTCGCAAACCACGAATCACCCAGTAAGCTCGCCGTCGTCTCCCAGCCTAGATTCATCTTAGCCAGCGCATTTTTACTCATCAGATAAGGGGTGGCAAAGTAGTGAATGATGTTGCTTATCACGATAATAAAAATAGTATTGGCGACAGCAGAGCCTGAAAACATCATAAGATAAGCAATACCGACCACCATCCCTGGTACGGTGTTGGTCACCAATGCTGAGCTCTGGATGCTGAATTTACCGATGTTAAATAAACCTGAGCGCTCGCACAACAGTGCTGAAAAGTAAGTGATTAAGGTGCCAAAGACAGCCGTCAATACCGCGACGATGAGCGAGTTTTGGTAGACGCGCATGAGATTGGCAGATTCTAAAACCTTGCTGACGGTTTCTGTGCTGAATTGCATTTGATAAGGCCATGTCTTGATCCATGGAATGATAAATATCACCGCAAAAACCATCAGTAAGCAAAACAAGATAGCGCTCGATAATACGGCTAATACTCGGTCTTTGATTTTCGAAGTAGGCAGGTCGATATTTTCAACCGAATCGTAACGCACATTAAAGCGCGCGACATACCAGAGTATGGCAATGCTCAATATCGATGGAATGAGCATAAACAATGCGACCACTGCCCCTTTTTCAAACGAAGGCGACGCGCCTAGTATTTGGGTATAAAGCTCGGTAGCGATGACTTTATATTGCCCGCCAATGGACGCCGGAATGCCAAAGTCGGTAAAGGCTAAAAAGAAACACTGAATCATGGCCGCGGCAAAAGTACCAATTAACGGGCGAATCACCGTCATGTCAAACTGGCGCAGAGACGAATCGCCCATTAATTCTGAGACGATCACGAACTTTTTGTCTAAATATTGAAAGGTATTGTTGAGTAATAAAAAAGCGATAGGTAAAGTATAAATGGTATAGCCAAGCCACATTCCTTGAAAGCCGTATATATGTTCAAACAACTGAAAGCCGAGTATTTGAGTCAACAGACCTTGCTTGCCAAAGGTATAAATAATGGCAAAACCATAAGTCACCGTGGGCAACAACATAGGCAACAAGGCGGCAACCTTGATGGCCTTTTTAAAGCCCTTTGGTAAATTGGTCCAGTGCACGGTATAAGCTAAGATAAAAGCAAGCACGGTGGCACTCAGCGCACTCATCGTCGCCACAAAAAAACTATTAAACATCACTTGCTGAAAGCCATCACTACTTGCGATGGCGGTATAATTGTCCAAGCCAATACCATCGCCGACATTTAGTGACAGCGCCAGTATCTTACCTAAGGGTACAAATAAAAAAACGATGAATAAAATCGTCACAAATAGCCAAATGGCTTTTGTTTGGGGTGGGTTACTCAGCTTCATAAACGTCCAGAACAATCAAATGGTCAGGTTTTTACTGAATGACAGCTATCGTCAGTCTCTCAGTCACCAATACAGTTACTACAGGCTTTTATCAGCTTAGCCTTTTACCGCGTTTTTTGACTGTTGCTTATCATGAGCGGTGACAGTATGAGAGTCTGTAGGACGGGAACTAACATCAGCCTCATACTGTCCATAGTTTTGAGTTTGCGTGTATTTGCTCAGTGGGTCGATTTCAGAGAGACCATCAGCAAATAAGCTTAAGATATTACGACGTTTGATATTGAGCTGGTTAAGAATAAAGTTGGTGACGAAATCATTGGCAGGGTTGTGTATGATTTCAGCGGGCTGAGCGAACTGCGCCACCTTGCCTTCTGATAGCAGCAAGATACGATCCGATAACGTCATCGCCTCTTCGGGGTCATGGGTGACAATCAAGGTAGTCAGCTGATAGCGCTTTGCAATCTCACGAATACGCGCTTTGACCGTTTCCTTAATTACTCCATCTAGTGCCGATAAAGGCTCGTCTAATAACAGTATCTTAGGTTTCATCACCAATGTACGAGCCAGCGCGACACGCTGCTTTTGACCGCCTGATAGCTGATGAACGCGCTTGTTTAGATGCGCCTTGATATCGAGCAAGTCGACCAGTTCATCGACCTCTTGTTGTGTGCTCATATTCGGATTATTACGCAGACCGTATTCGATATTTTGTTTGACACTCAGGTTGGGAAATAACGCATAATCCTGAAAGACGATATTAAAGCCCCGTTGCCTCATGGAGACGCGGGTAATATCCTCGCCGTTGTAGGCGATCCTGCCACCACTGATATCGGTCAAGCCCAAAATCATGTGCAACAAGGTGGTCTTGCCGCAACCTGATGGCCCCAATATCGAGACGATCTCTCCTTTATTGATTTTTAGTGATATATCTTCAAAGATAACTTTGTCATCATACTTCTTGGTCACTTGCCTGAGCTCTAACATATCCACTCACCTAATCGCGTAAAAGTTTTAGTACTTATCTTGGATAGGTCAGCAGTGTAGTCATTAGTTATGACATTTTGATGAAGGTAATATGACAAGACGATGACTTAACTGAACAATACTACTTAGGATTTACCCACTTAACTTCTCTTTTAGTTCAAAACAACTATCTACATTTAGTATGATGGGTAACTATTTATAGCTAACTCCCCCCTCCTTATAGTTTACTAACACAGTAGATTTTTTTGCATCAAAATATGGAAAATTGTAATAACTTGACGATATTTCAATATAATCACGCATTTATTATTTATAACTTATAAACACGATAAAAATTTGTTATACCGTTATAAATGCGGTAAAAACGATATGTATAAAAGGCAGTAGCTATATAATGATAGTATCTACCGTATAGGCATTTAAGACATGAACATGGATATGGACATCGAAAACGGCAACACTGACCAACATGCCGACCCAATAGAGATCATCTATGAAGATGAGTTTTTGGTAGCGATTAATAAAGAAGCGGGTTTACTCGTCCATCGCAGTTGGCTGGATAAGGGCGAGACGCGCTTTGCCTTGCAGCTGACTCGTGATGCGGTAGGGTGTCATGTATATCCAGTACATCGGTTGGATAGGCCGACATCAGGCGTGTTGCTCTTTGCTAAAAGCTCTGCTGTGGCGCGCAGTCTGACCGAGGCGTTTACTGAACGCAAGGTTAGTAAGCAATACCTGGCCGTGGTACGCGGCTTTATGTCAGAGCAAGGTAGTATTGATTATGCGTTAAGCTTTAAGCCCGATGCCATCGCCGATAAATTTGCTGACTTGGACAAACCTGCGCAAGAAGCGGTGACCCATTGGCAACGTCTAGCACAAATTGAGCTGCCATTTGCGGTATCAAGAAAGCATGATACTAGCCGCTATAGTCTCGTGCGTCTAACGCCAGAGACGGGACGTAAGCATCAGCTGCGCAGGCATATGAAACATCTATTCCATCCTATAGTAGGCGATACTAGCCATGGTGACGGACGGCACAATCGATTTTTTCGTACTCAATATGATTGTACGCGTATGCTGCTGCATGCGCAAAGTTTAGCGCTCAGTCATCCAGTCACTGGTGAGTCATTGGTGCTAAAAGCGGAATTAGACGATCAATGGAGAAACATTTTGGAAGCTTTTGATTGGGTCAAGAGTGCTGAATATTCAAGCTCTTAGTGAGGACTTGAACGTTAGGCTATGAGATATTGCGATCAGTACTCTAAATCTATTTATATAAAATCAATGTACATAGCAGTGTACTTTTCAAAATGAAATGTCGACTATGTTACAAGAATTTATAGGATGAAGATGAGAAAACAATTTTTAATTTTAGCAAGCTTATTAGTCACCAGTTGTACGACAACCACAGTGGCTACACGATCTGAACAAATAAAACCTATTCAAGAAACCATGAAGCCTACGTGGAAGACCAGCATTTTCTATTACTACGTCAATCCGGTAAGACCAGCTCAATCAGCCGTTGTTGTAGAGGGGAGATTTGCATGGAAAGATGGATGTATATACTTAGTAGGTAGAGATGGCATTTATAACACAGCTATGTTTCCACTCTACCCAAAAGATATTGTTAAATGGGATGAATCGAGCAAAACTTTGATTTTAGATGGACGTATTTATAAGATGGGCGATTTTATTTTAACAAATGGTCAGTATTCAGATTACGTACCCCAAAGCCCCATTGGCATAGAATATGAAAAGCAAGGAGATAAAAAGTGTCTAAACCCTACATTGGCTAAAATTGGGACAATGGATATAGAAAATTAAAAGACTGTCTTAGATCAATAAAATTATCAATGATAGCGTTAAGAGAAAAAATTAACTATGCTGGTATACCTCAACGGAACCACTTAATTAAGAGCATTAAACAACAAATAGACCACCTAAAATAGACTGTTATAAGAGAACCCCTTATATTAGACCGCTAAGCCATACCTAAACCAGCCCTTTATAAAGAAAATAAAGCCCCACTACGAATAACAATACCGAAAAACACTTTTTCAACAGAGGCGGTGAAAGCATATGAGCGACTTTAGCGCCAATTTTGGCAGTAAAAAAGCTCATACTCGCAATGCCCAAAAAGGCATAAATATGCACAAAGCCAATGGTATTGGGCACATCAATATGCTGCTGCATACCAAAGAACATAAAGCCTAACGCGCCAGCAATGGCAATAGGCAAACCGCATGCCGCTGAAGTGCCCACTGCTTTTTGCATGACGACCCCATAACGGGTGAGATACGGCACCGTTAAGCTGCCGCCACCAATACCAAAGATGGCCGATGCTACACCAATCACCCCACCCGCTGCCAATTGTTTTGGTTTTGAAGGCAACGCTGGATTATTATCGTTAATATTGGTCGTATTACTGATATTGGCAGCTACTTTCTTTTTGCCACCCATAAACATTCTATAAGCGACCCAAAGTAAAAACACCCCGACGATGAGCTGCAGATATAACCCTGATATTTGCCCTGCTATTCCTGCTCCCAAAAAGCAGCCTAGAGCCAAACCGGGGGCGAGGTTTTTAAAGACCGGCCACATGACACCGCCCTTTTTATTATGCGCCATTAATGAGCTGATCGAGGTGACGATGATGGTCGCAAGCGATGTCCCCAAAGCCAGATGCATGATGGTATCGGCATCGTAGCCCATTTGGGTAAAAACGATAAACAATAGCGGTACAATGATAGTGCCACCGCCCACGCCAAACAGTCCGGCCGCAAACCCTGCTAGTGCGCCGATGATTAAAAAAATGAGAAATTCCACGAGATAGCGTCTTCTTAGTTAGTAAGTAATAAGATGGCTTTGAAAGTTGGATCAATATAAATGAGATACATTGAATCAAGCACTCATTTACATAGTCTCGACTTGACCGACGTAATGATAGGCTCGGTTAAAATATACCAAGCTTTCATCAGGGCCGCCATCAGTGCTGCCTTGTGGCTTAGCGTGTTTAATGGCGACCACTCGGCATATAAACACACTATGCGTGCCCACTTGCTGAATGTCTTCAATCTCGCAGTCAAAGCTAACCAAAGCATCTACCAATACAGGCGCGCCAGTGCTTAGCTCAGTCCAACTACCATATTCAAACCGATCTGTAGAGCATAGCTTGGAGGCAAAGGCATTAGATATGTGTTCATGATGGGCTCCAAGCACATTGACGCTCAAGACTTTGTTATCTACGAAATGCACATGTGAGCGCGCGGCTTGATTCATACAAACCAGCAGCGTTGGCGGCGTATCGGTGACGCTACATACCGCCGAGGCGGTAAATCCATGAGTGCCAGAGAGGCCGTTTGTGGTAATAACATTGACCGCCGTGGGTAATAGCGCCATGGCATCTCTAAAATCAGTGGCTTCAATCATATCTTTAATCCCAAATTTATCGCAGCTTATTTTTAAAGCGCACTTAGCCTGCAATAATTAAATTTTAAAACTATAAGTTCAATAATAACTGAGGTCACTCATAAGCTTAAACAAGCCAGACGCATGGATAAATACTAAGCCGTCAGCTCTTGACGTACGATTGTCGCACCAGCACTCAACGCATGTAGCTTACCGCGCGCCACCTCACGAGACAGTGGCGCCATGCCGCAGTTAGTCGAGGGATAGAGCTTGTCCGCATCGACAAACTGTAAGGCCTTGCGTAGCGTATCAGCCACCTCCTCAGGAGTTTCAATATCATTAGTAGCGACATCGATTGCCCCGACCATCACTTTTTTACCCCGAATAAGCTCTATCAAATCCATCGGCACATGTGAGTTTTGGCACTCAAGCGAGACGATATCGATCGCTGACTGCTGAAGCTTTGGAAAAGCTTGCTCATACTGACGCCACTCTGAGCCCAAGGTTTTTTTCCAGTCGTTGTTGGCCTTAATGCCATAACCGTAGCAGATATGTACTGCTGTCTCACAGTTAAGACCTTCGATAGCACGCTCCAATGTTGCAACGCCCCAATCGTTGACGTCATCGAAGAACACATTAAACGCTGGTTCATCGAATTGGATAATATCTACCCCAGCTGCCTCTAACGCTTTGGCTTCTTGATTGAGAATTTTGGCAAACTCCCAAGCCAGTTTTTCACGGCTTTTATAATGGTCATCATACAGCGTATCAATCATGGTCATGGGGCCTGGCAGCGCCCATTTGATTGGCTGATTAGTTTGTGCTCGTAAAAACTTAGCATCGTCCACAAATACAGGCTTTTGGCGACTTACGCTACCCACCACTGACGGCACACTCGCCTCATAGCGATCACGAATTTTAACGGTTTTACGTTTCTCAAAATCGACGCCATCGAGATGTTCGATAAAGGTGGTGACAAAATGCTGACGGGTCTGTTCACCATCACTGACGATATCAATCCCTGCATGTCTTTGTTCTTGTAGGGTCAGACGTAGGGCATCTTGTTTTGCCTCTATCAGCTCATCACCTTCTAATGCCCAAGGTGACCAGATTTTCTCGGGTTCTGCCAGCCAAGACGGTTTTGGCAAGCTGCCTGCTGTTGACGTTGGTAATAATAGCTTCATGTTGGTTACTCTTTTATATTTTAGTCTTTTAGTCTTTTATATGTCGGTTGATAAGGGTCTATTAAGCCGCGCGTTTTTTAACCGCTTCTTTTTGCACAGTATTGCTTGCAACAACATAGTTTGCAGCCCACTCATCAAGAATCGCTTTGTATGGATTAATGAACTCATTTTCCGTAAATTTACCTTGCGTCACTGCCATCTGGCTACGCTCCTCACGGTCATATTCAATTTGCGTGAGTGAATAATCTTGATAGTTCAAACTTGGCTGAAAGACCCTACCCGCTGCCGAGTTGGCATTATAAATCTCAGGACGGTAAATCTTTTGAAAGGTCTCCATCGTCGCAATCGCGCTGATCAGCTCAAGATCGCTGTAGTCGCTGAGCAGGTCGCCTGCAAAATAAAATGCTAAGGGTGCCACACTGCCTGCAGGCATAAAGTAACGCACGATTAAGCCCATCTTATAAAAGTAATCATCGGTAAGCGAGTGCTCATCCTGCTTATACTCAACACCCAATACAGGGTGCTGATTGCCTGTGCGCTGATAGGTTTTACTGCTGGATACGCTCAGGCAAATGACAGGTTGTTTATTAAAATTGGCTTTATAGGCCTCTGAGTTCAATAAGTGTTGGAACAGTTTGCCATGCAGTTCGCCGAAGCTCTCTGCGGGCGGTGTGCCTGGGTTCTGTTCGAAATGCTCTGGCAGCACAACGCTAAAGTCATAATCGCGCACATACGAAGAAAAACTATTACCAATCATCCCATCGATGCGGGTATTGTCTTTATGATCGACGATCGTTGTTTTTAAGGTTTCGATGACTGGGAAAGTACGGCCATGGCCTTCGATATCTAGGTCAGCTGAGATGATATCAACCTCTACTGAGTAACGATCGGCGGTTGGGTTGTCCCAATGTGCCAGCGCATTAAAACGATTGTCTATCATGGCGAGCGTCTTGCGTAAGTTGTCTTGACGGTTTTCGCCACGCGCCAAATTCGCAAAGTTAGTCGTCAAACGCGTGCTGTCTGCAGGCTGATAGTTTTCATCAAAACGAATGCTCGAGATAGAATATGTAAATTGTTTACTCATGATAATCCACTACCTTAATCTACTCTCATTATTTGAGATAAAACCAAATTTCTGTATGAGATGAATCATACCTAAGGCATTACATGAATAAAAACGATACTATTTTAAGATAAGATGAATATTATTCATGTTATTCATCATAATGATTAGAAGTCAACAATTTCGTTATTCTAAAACTAATGTGCAGCTCTTATTTTAATAATCCGTAAGGTTCTGCCGAATTGTTCATAGCTAAGTAAGTTCCTAATTTTTAAATCAGTAAGTTATGCAAAACACTGAAATAAATTATCCTCTCTTTGGAATAAATATTTAGATACGTTTTCAACCTCTGTAGGCCAATGCACAATAAAATTAGAATAATTAATTAAAAATAACTAACAATAAACAAACATGAAATTATTACTGTACACTTTTATATACAATATAGTAACATATTAAAACCAAACATATTTTAAGA
Source organism: Psychrobacter sp. ENNN9_III (assembly GCF_001462175.1). Classification (NCBI taxonomy): domain Bacteria; kingdom Pseudomonadati; phylum Pseudomonadota; class Gammaproteobacteria; order Moraxellales; family Moraxellaceae; genus Psychrobacter; species Psychrobacter sp. ENNN9_III. Next base: position 318 of record NZ_LNUO01000062.1, on the reverse strand, counting down.
GCTATACCAAAGCAAACCGAACAAAATTCTTCTATCGAAATATTACAAACACCTATGCTTAAATGGAGAAAAAAATGAATCTAAAGTATTTATCGAGAGCAAGTTTGCTCGCTGTTGTAACAGTAAGTATTATTGCCTGTAGCAGCAGCGGTAGTAATAACTTTTCAGACCCATCTACAAAACTACCTCCAATAGTAGAGCAAACTGAGGCTGAAAAAGCCGAGGCAGAACGGTTAAAAAATATCGAAACTAACCGTCTAGAATTGTTGGCAGCCGCTAAAACAGCGGGATTAACTGATCAACAAGCAGCTGCCTATG
>NZ_LNUO01000061.1:0-21799 GCF_001462175.1 Psychrobacter sp. ENNN9_III | reverse complement strand
CCTACTATAATTTATAGTAGTGGTCTCTTTGAAGTTCATGGTTGATTATTAAACTTGTGTAAACATATAGAATGGACAATTAACGGGCTAAGTAAGCAGTCATGTCCTCCACACCATGCAATGTCATAGGATACATCTGATCATTGAACAACTTTTTGATTTCACCAATAGTTTGGGTATATTTCCAATAAGCTGGAGTTTCAGGATTTAACCAGGCGACTCTATCGAAGTGAGCCAGTACTCTTTTTAACCATACGACACCCGCTTCGTTGTTCATATATTCGACACTACCACCGACTGAAAACAATTCATAAGGTGACATAGATGCATCACCGACGAATATCACTCGATACTCACGACCATAGGTGTTTAGTAGCTCAAAAGTTGGCATTGGCGCACTATGACGGCGATTATTGTCTTTCCAAACATAATCGTAAAGACAGTTATGAAAGTAAAAGAACTCTAATGTTTTAAATTCATTTTTTGCGGCAGAAAACAACTTTTCTAGTGCTTCCACATGAATATCCATACTGCCACCCACATCAAATAGCATCAGTACTTTTACACGGTTGCGACGCTCCGCTTGCATATGAATATCGAGTACGCCTTTTTTAGCAGTACGCTTGATTGTCTCTTTGATGTCAAGTTCATCAGCACTACCAGTGCGCGCAAATTGACGCAAATTGCGCAGTGCCATCTGAATCTGACGAGTACCGAGCAGGTTATCGTCATCAAGATTGCGGTATTTACGCTGCTCCCAGACTTTGGCTGCACTACGTTTGCGTGATTCCCCTCCGACGCGTACGCCTTCTGGATGATCCCCATAAGCACCAAATGGTGAGCTACCACCTGTGCCGACCCATTTGCTGCCGCCTTGATGTCGCTCTTTTTGCTCCTTTAGGCGCTCCTCAAGTGCTTTCATTAGCTCCTCAAGCGAGCCATATTTTTTTAATAAGCGTCGCTGCTCTTCGGTTAGATTCTTTGGATCTAGCTTGAGATCGAGCCACTCTTTTGGAACGTCCGTCAACTTTGCCATTAAGTCATCAATGTCTAAGCTATCAATTCCTTCAAAATAATCTGCCATGGCGCGGTCAAACTTGTCAAAATGGCGCTCATCTTTGACCATGCATAGCCGAATAAGACGATACATGTCTTCGCGGCTGGCAAAGGTAGACAGCGCTGGATTCTCAGGATGCGGCTGCATCATCAAACCCTGATCTAACGCGGCATTTAAATCAAGTAGCTCGCGCGTGCTGACTGGCACACCATAAGTCCGCAGGGTATAAAATAGTTTGATAAACATAGTGTTTAACCTTAGCGGCGCATCATATTAGCAAAACGCTGTAATAAATTGACATCAGCTTCATTCTTTAGCAGTGCACCGTATAGAGGCGGAATGGACTTCTCTCCACGCAGATTTTCTTCTAATTCTTCTTGTGCCATATCATCAGCCAGCAGTAAAGTTAACCAATCGACCAACTCTGAGGTTGATGGTGGTTTTTTGAGTCCTTGAATATTACGCAGTTTATAAAAGATATCGAGCGCATCGTTGACCAGCTTTTCTTGGATATTTGGGAAATGCACTTCAATAATTTGGCGCATGGTTTGCTCTTCTGGGAAGTCGATATAATGAAAAAAGCAACGACGCAAAAACGCGTCTGGCAGCTCTTTTTCATTGTTTGAAGTAATAATGACGACTGGACGCTGCTCGGCAGTAATGGTCTCGCCTGTCTCATAAACATAAAAAGACATTTTATCGAGTTCATGCAGCAAATCATTAGGAAACTCGATATCTGCTTTATCCACTTCATCGATGAGGAGCACGCTGCGCTCTTTACTGGTGAAAGCCTCCCAAAGCTTACCAGGCTTGATGTAGTTGCCAATCTCATATACTTTATCATCCCCTAACTGCGAATCACGCAAGCGCGATACTGCATCGTACTCATACAATCCCTGCTCAGCTTTAGTAGTCGATTTGATGTGCCAAGTAATAAGCGGCATACCTAAGCTGTTAGCCACTTCTTCTGCAAGTAGCGTTTTACCCGTGCCAGGCTCACCTTTAATCAGCAGCGGCTTTTGTAACGTCATCGCTGCATTAACTGCCAGTTGCAGATCATCAGTGGCAATATAGCTTTTGGTACCTGTAAAGCTCGGTTTTGCAGTCTTATTCTCAGTGCTCATGGTCAAATCTCTGTCGTTGTTATCAATGTGAAATTATAGAAAATTAATGGTTTAGATTAGCACAGCATATCTCAATGCCCAAATACTCATGCGTCGCAGTCACTAGTGAAGCTCAAACAATTTAGGGCTATAAAACAAATCTATGACCAAAAAAAAGACACGCATAGGTGTCTTTTATCATGTTACACGCATAGGTGTCTTTTATCATGTTACTTAGTCTCTATCTTATATCTCTATAGAGCTTTTAAAACTTATAATCGTTACCAGTTAAAAGTTATTATCTCTTATCTAGATTGACTGAACTGCCTTTAGCAGCTTCCTCATTTTTAGTGCTAAGAGAATCTTTGGTCGTAGTGTTATCACTCACTGGGGTATTCACTGGTAAAGAGCCGTTACTTAACTCACCTGTACTACTTTTTTCGCCTATATAATTACCCGTTGCCAGCTGCAGGTTTGCTTGTGTGTCTTCAGCGCTACGATGACGGGCTCTATCCAAACTTGACTCAAAAGCCCCGCGAATAAGCTGCCAGACAAAACCTACGAATAAACCGGCGACCAATACTATTAGAACGGGTAACGAATTGGTGATAGCGCCTACCATATCTTTCATCATAATAGCATAGACCACGCTGATGCTTGCCGGTGCAATAACACTAGGATCGCTCAGTGCAGTCCCTGGCGCCAAGAGAACAGCAAATAGGACCATCCAGCTCATGCCACCTAATGGACGCGGCAACATACGTGCCACCAATATCCAAAGTAGCAATACTATAATAGAGCCGCCAAGGTATGCGTACATTGGCAAATCAGCAGGCGGCACATCTTTAACCATCTGACTCCACCAAATGACAATCTCACCAAGAAGATCGCTAAGCTTTTCTAGAGGTAAGCTTTCTAAGATACTTTTTAACCAGTCCATGCGTGTTTAGTTACCTAAGTTTATAAGTTGCTCGGTTTATCAGTCGCTTGGTTTGTAAATCAATGACAATGATCTTACAGCTAGTAGCAAAATCACTATTTAAAGAATTACTAACTAAAAAATCACTATTTAAAGAATTACTAACTAAAAAAACAATAACCAAATAGTCATCTAATCGACTGACCGCTTAGCATCGATATACAAGCTTGATAGGTGATTAGTTTATCACGATATAGATACTCAATCGTAAATATTGTCTTGAGACTCACGAGCACGCAACTCTGCTTGACGGCGCATCACATCTTGTGGCGGCATTTGAACAAAATACCCTTGGGATTTTAGTTTTGCCAATACATCCTTTTTATCAACGCGAGCAAGCGTTGGCGTTGTCTCTAAATCTAAATGCATAACAAATTTGCTCACCCCCAAACTGGCTCTAAAGTCTTTTGGCAATACACTTAACCAATCTTTAATTTCGTCGGTGTCATCAGGGTAGTCTGGACGAGCAATGTAGACATACATATCGTCATGTTTGGGAAACTTATAAATATCACAATGCATAAAACACCTATCTAACACGAAAAATGAAAGCAAATCACACATCAAAACTGACATAAAAAATGCTTATGAATAATAGAATTATAGCCTATCACGGTATGACTTGTTATCAATAGTGACTTTTAGTATAGGCAACTTTATTTAGCGCTTAGTGTGTGTCTTCATTGAAACGTTACTCAGACCTGATTTTTAATTTATAAGCATCTGTCTGTCAAGCTACCAAAATATTAGGTTTTTATAAAATTATTGGTATTAAAATCCCATTGATGACTTGTAAAAGCGTGCCTAACCTTTCATAATAAAAGCGTTTTTCAGGAGAGAGTCATTTAGCAGTATGAGCCCTTATATTTATAAGGCGTTACTGATACTGTCATACGACCACCGAAGGCGCATCCACCCTGCCAATCGCTCAGGTAAAAGGACTGAAAAACGCATGTCCCTCGTTGTCTATTTGCATTTTTCATTTTAATTTTGCAATCATACACAAGCGACATAACAAATCTGGAGAGAGGTAAGGCGCTAGCAACGGCACCTTACCCACCGAAGGGGAGAAAATACGATACTGTGTGCTCATATTAAGTCATAACTGCTAACATATAGCTATCGTGTTGAAAATCTCAGGTCACAGGACAGATAGGGCTTTTGCTTAAACGGACATTATGCGTCTGTTTGGCTTCTTGCTTTATTTTTTGTGCTACCCTTTAGAGCAATGCTTGCACCTTGCAATCTTGCTTCTCGCTACTGTAATGACGCTCATCATCCTTGTACTTTTTACAAAAGACTGATGACGTACACACAAGGATTTGTTATGACTGATACTAATTCTCAAAATACCAGTTCTCAGGAAAATACTAGCCACGCCCCTCAGCACACTCCTCTATACCAGTCTCACGTCGATAGTGATGGCAAGATGGTGGACTTTTCTGGCTGGGAGCTGCCAATTCATTATGGCTCGCAAATCGAAGAGCATGAGGCTGTACGTACTGATGCTGGCATGTTTGATGTCTCACATATGGTCGTGGCTGATGTCAAAGGTCAAGACGCCAAAGCATGGTTACAAAAACTGCTGGCAAACGATGTCAATAAACTAAAAACAGTCGGTAAAGCTTTATACTCTCCTATGCTGAATGAGCAAGGCGGTATTATTGACGATCTTATTGTCTACTTAATAAATGCTGATGAGACTGAATATCGTATCGTATCAAATGCGGGCACTCGCGATAAGAACATCGCTCACTTTAATAAAGTTTCTGACGCTTTTGATGTCACGATTATTGAGCGTCCAGAGCTTGCTATGCTTGCCGTCCAAGGGCCAAATGCAGTCGCAAAACTAGCTCAAGCCAAACCAAGCTGGAGCGCTATTCTTGATGGATTAAAGCCTTTCGTTGGTGCTGATCTTACCGATATAGAGGGTACAGATTGGTTTGTCGCTCGTACTGGTTATACGGGTGAGGATGGCGTTGAAGTCATTATGCATGCTGATGACGCGCCAGCTTTCTTTGAGCTATTAAAAGCCAATGGCATCAAACCGGCTGGGCTTGGCGCGCGTGATACGCTACGCCTAGAAGCCGGTATGAATCTTTATGGTCATGATATGGATGAGAGCATCAGCCCTTACGAATGTAACATGGGCTGGACACTTGCTCTAAAAGACGATCGCGACTTTGTTGGTCGTGAAGCCTTGGTCAACCAGCGCAAGCAAGCAAAAGAAGACGGCACTGCAATGAAACAAGTTGGTCTACTATTGACAACTCGCGGTGTCTTGCGTGAAGGGATGGAGGTGACCATCAACCAAGGCGCGGACAACGAGCAAAAAGGCATTATCACTAGTGGCACATTCTCCCCTAGCCTCAAAAGCTCTATCGCTATCGCCCGTGTCCCTGCTAGCTTATCAGACGATGATAAAGTGCAAATCGATTTACGCGGTAAAGGTAAATTCGTAGATGCACGCGTCCTTAAGCTACCATTTGTACGCAATGGTAAACAGCAGTTCGACTGATTTTAATATTGACTAAATTAAACGAATACTGTTTGATTATGGGTTAATCGAGACTTTTGATAACAACGCTGAAAGTGTCGATTGACCACAGCCTATTATTGGCTCTTATTTTTTATATGTTCTATTAACCAGCCTCTATCATTTAGGAGAGACACCATGAGCAATGTTCCAGCAGAATTAAAATACATCGCTAGCCACGAATGGTTACGTTTAGAAGAAGACGGTACTATCACCGTTGGTATCACTGATCATGCCCAAGACTTGCTTGGTGACGTGGTGTTCGTTGAGTTACCAGAAGTTGGTGACACTATCGTCGTTGATGATGAAATCTCAGTGGTAGAGTCAGTAAAAGCGGCCTCTGATGTGTATGCGCCTATCTCAGGTGAAGTCGTTGCTATTAATGAAAGTTTAGAAGATGATCCAGAAATCATCAACTCAGACCCTTATGGCGATGGCTGGTTCTTTAGAATGAAACCTGACAACTTGGATGACTACGGAGCGCTATTAACGGCTGAAGAGTATCAAAACGAGCTATAATTTTTTAAAGCTTTTATGCTAACGTCTTACGCTAGCTATCAAAAAACTGCAGATATTGGCGTCAGCTGATGTCTGCTTATGTCTTATAAGACATAGTTAACCTTATCAAAAAACCAACTGGCTATCGTGTTACGCCATTTATACCATCCTATTATTACCTGTTTTTTGCTTATATTTTTATCTTTTTTTTATTAACGCGACGTTTTGGAGCTTTATATGAGTCAAGCAGATATTAACGACAACCATATCAATGCAGCCGACGCGCCAAAGATGCGAGCAGAGAAAAGCAAAACAGACAATCTAGCAACGCCAAGCTATACTCCGCAACTGCAAGCCTTTAGCCAAGTTATAGAATCGCGTCGTTCGGTACGCCGCTTTACTGATACGCCTATTCCTGATGATGTGCTCGCAGAATGCCTACGACTTGCAATGCTAGCGCCAAACTCTAGTAACTTGCAGCCGTGGGAGTTTTATGTGATTGACAGCGCAGATAGCCGCAAACGCGCTGTTAAAAACTGTATGAACCAAAATGCCGCAAAAACATCTGCCCGTTTGATTGCCGTTGTTGCACGTACAGATATTTGGCATGATCACGCTAAGCAGGTTTTGCGTGAGTATCCTGATAAGCCTGTACCAAAAAAGGTGACGGACTACTACACCAAAGTAGTCACAGCAGACTTTTTGCGTGGTCCGATAAACGCAATCTCTGTCGTTAAATGGGGCGCAACGCAAGTAGCTAGGCGAGTAAAAGGTCCAATAAAGTCGCCTTACTATACCTTTGAAGATGTCAAAAACTGGGCGACAAACAATACAGCGCTTGCTGCTGAAAACTTAATGCTAGCGTTACGGGCACATGGGTTTGATAGCTGTCCGATGGGTGGTTTTGACGAGCCCGCAATGAAAAAGCTGCTCAACCTTGGCGATGACCACCATATCGTTATGATGATTGGTGCAGGCGAGCGTTCTGACAAAGGTATTTATCACTCGCAGTTTCGCTTCGACCAAAAGCAGTTTGTTCACTATGTTTGACCCTATATATTGTCGAGCTTTATACGGTCTATCTCGTATTTTTTAACCCTTTAATAAGTGTCTGGTCTAAAGTTATTTTCTCAATTTTATGCCATCTTTTTTATCCTAACTTATTACTTTTTTACCAAGTCTATTAAGGATTGTCATGACTAATTCTCAAAAACCTACCTTTGATACTTTTAAAGGTTTATTTAATGAAACTGAATTTGTTTATCGTCATTTAGGTTCCAATGATGCCAAGCAAGCTGATATGCTAAGTGCTATTGGTTATAAAGACATGGCAAGCTTTATTAATGATACGGTCCCTGAACCAGTACGCATACATAGAGAATTAGATTTGCCACTTGCAATGAGTGAGCATGCAGCACTTGCCAAATTACGTACTATGGCAGACAACATCACAGTCAATAAGAGTTATATCGGTCAAGGTTACTCGCCTGTGCGTATGCCAGCGGTGATTCAGCGTAATGTGCTTGAAAATCCAGGTTGGTATACTGCCTATACGCCTTATCAAGCTGAAATCGCTCAAGGTCGTCTAGAAGCATTGCTTAATTTTCAGCAAGTTTGTATTGATCTTACTGGACTTGAGCTGGCTGGTGCATCGCTACTTGACGAGGCGACTGCCGCTGCAGAAGCGATGGCCATGTCAAAGCGTATGAGTAAAAGCAAATCAAACCAATTTTTTGTTGATGAGCGTATCTACCCGCAAACACTAGATGTCATCCACACTCGTGCTAAGTATTTTGGTTGGGAAGTCGTCGTTGGTGATTTTGAGACTGCCAAATCGGGTGATTATTTTGGTGCCTTATTCCAGTATGTCGGTGTCGAGGGTGATGTTAAAGACTTAACCGACGTTATTAGCGCTGTTAAGCAAAACAAGACCTACACGTCAGTCGTCAGCGATATCATGAGCTTGGTGTTATTAAAGTCACCTGCTGATATGGGTGCAGACCTTGCCCTAGGTAGCACGCAACGTTTTGGTATCCCTATGGGCTTTGGTGGTCCACACGCTGCCTATTTTGCATTCTCTGATAAAGCAAAACGCTCCGCACCTGGTCGTATCATTGGGGTTTCAAAAGACTCACAAGGCAATACTGCCCTGCGTATGGCGTTACAGACTCGCGAGCAGCATATCCGCCGCGAAAAAGCCAACTCAAATATCTGTACCTCACAAGTATTGCTTGCCAACCTTGCTGGCATGTATGCCGTCTATTATGGCCCAAGCGGTGTAAAGCGTATCGCTACTCGTATTCATGCGTTTGCGACTGCTTTTGCTGATGTTATTAGCACTGCAGATAGCGATAATCAACTAAATGTCGTTCATAAGCAGTTTTTTGACACCGTGGTGGTTGATTGTGGCTCAGAAAAGCTTGCCACACAAATCTTTGAGAATGCAGACAATGTTGGCTACAACTTATGGCGTTTGAGTGAAAATAAACTGGGTGTGTCATTTAGTGAAATCAGTGACGAGAAAGACTTTAATGTCTTAACTCAATTATTTGTTAATAAGTCACATGATCTGCCTGAAGCGGCTTCTGTCTCTTTAGATGCGGAGCATTTACGTACAGACGATATACTGACTCATCCTGTATTTAACTCGCATCATACCGAGCATGAAATGCTGCGTTACTTAAAATCGCTTGAAGATAAAGATTTGGCGATGAACCGCAGTATGATTCCACTTGGTAGCTGTACGATGAAGCTAAACGCTACTAGTGAGATGTTACCTATTACCTGGCCTGAATTTGCGAACGTGCATCCTTTTGCACCGCGTGACCAAGTCGGTGGCTATATCGATATGATTGATAGCTTACAAGAGCAGCTAAAAGCCATTACAGGTTTTGATGATGTCTCTATGCAGCCAAACTCTGGTGCTTCAGGTGAGTATGCAGGGCTGCTAGCAATTCGTCGCTATCATGAATCACTAGGCGAAACAGATCGTGATGTTTGCCTCATTCCTCAATCAGCGCACGGTACCAACCCTGCGACGGCGATGATGATGGGCATGAAAGTCGTCGTGGTCAAAACAGATGACAACGGTAACGTAGATATAGATGATCTTAATGCTAAGTGTGAAGAACACAGCAAACACCTTGGCGCCTTGATGATTACTTATCCGTCAACGCATGGTGTATTTGAAGAAGGCATTCGCAAGATTTGTGACCTCATCCATAAGCATGGTGGTCAAGTCTATATGGATGGCGCTAATATGAACGCTCAGGTTGGTATCATGCAGCCGGCTGACGTTGGTGCAGACGTCCTACATATGAACCTTCACAAGACTTTTTGTATTCCACATGGTGGCGGTGGTCCTGGTATGGGCCCTATCGGTATGCAGGCGCATTTGGCGCCATTTATGGCTAACCACACTATCAGTCCAGTCCATAATGCGCAAAAGGACTGCTCAGCAGTATCTGCCGCACCGTATGGTTCTGCGAGTATCTTACCGATCTCATGGATGTATATCGCGATGATGGGCCGTGATGGCTTACTTAAAGCAACCAATCTGGCACTTTTAAACGCCAACTATGTTGCCTCTCAGTTAAAAGGCCACTACCCTGTTCTATACACGGGTAAAAATGGTCAAGTCGCACACGAATGTATCATTGATATTCGTCCACTAAAAGAAGAGACAGGTATCAGCGAGAGCGATATCGCCAAACGCTTGATGGACTATGGCTTCCATGCGCCAACAATGAGCTTCCCAGTAGCTGGCACCTTGATGATTGAGCCGACAGAGTCTGAGTCTGTTGAAGAGCTAGATCGCTTTATCAATGCATTAAAATCTATCAAAGCCGAAGCGATGAAAGCCAAAGCGGGCGAAGACGGTTGGACACTTGAAGACAATCCATTGGTTAATGCCCCGCATACAGCTTCTATGATCACTGATAGCGAATGGACCCATCCATACAGCCGTGATGTCGCTGCGTTCCCACTGCCTTACGTCCGTGCTCATAAGTTCTGGCCAAGTGTGGCACGTGTTGATGACGCTTATGGCGACAAAAACCTAATGTGTTCTTGCCCAAGTATCGAAAACTATATGTAGTATGTGGTAACAGGCAGTCGTCTTAAGTCTTTTATATAAAAACAAACCTCCAAGTCAGTAGCTGATTTGGAGGTTTTTATTTTTTACATTACTTATATACCTATTTATCATAAGCAATTAACAAGATTATTTAACGATATACTAAGGCATGTTCAATACTTATTAATAGGCACTGCTGATCATTATTTAACACATTTTTTGGACGATAACATGCAACAAAAAAACCGCGTCATTCTTATTCATGGTCTGCATCAAACCGCATGGATTATGCGACCATTGGCCAAACGCTTGCAAGCCGCAGGCTTTAGTACTCATCAATACGGCTACCGTAGTATGCGTGACAGTATTACGACCAATAGTCAGCGTCTTAATACGTGGCTTGAAAACAACCATCATCCCGACCAGCCGTTAGATTTGGTGGGGCATAGTTTAGGCGGGCTGATTATTCGCGACTTTGTTTACCATTATCCAAAGTGGCAGATTGGACGCTGTGTGACCCTAGGTACACCGCATGTTGGCAGCGTTTGTGCCGATTATATCTGGCGATTAACCCCTGCCATTGTAGGCCGCTCATACGTCGATGCATTAGATGGGACGGTGGCACCATTGCCACAACATATTACTTTGGGAGTGATTGCGGGTAATAAGCCCTATGGTTTAGGGCAACTGTTTTTGCAATATCATAATCGAAAATTGCGTAAAGCAGACAAATCAAATCCTGAGCAAGAACTTGTGCATGATGGAACGGTATATGTAAAAGAGACTAAAATTGACGCTGCCACGGATCATATCGTCTTACCTGTCTCGCATACAGGCATGTTAGTAAATGAAACAGTGGCTAAGCAAACTGAACACTTTTTGCAGCACGGAAAATTTAAACGCTGATATTTAACCAAGACAAATATCCAAACGCTCAAATATTAATACCCATCCCTTGCTGCAATTCAGTCTTATGTTGTTCAATCACTGGAATCAAAGTTTGCATCACCCACTCATTACGCCAGCCTTTTAGACCTTCTGGTAATTCGGCCAAATTTTTATCAAAGGCAATAACCTCATAAAGCTGACCTAACCATTTTTTGCGCATAAGCACGTTAGCTGGCACGCCAAGCTCTTTAGCTTGCTCGTCTACCGCTTGCTGTACCGCTTTTGATAGTACTTTATTTTTCGAGCGGTATGGCGGTAGTAGACACTCTGGATGCTCAACAGGCGCTAAGTTTTTTGCCTCTTTAATGACCTTTAGCAGCTCCTCACCATAAAGTCGCAACATACTACGGTGCATCGTCGTCTTATGGGCAAGCGCGCGCATACTCATTGGCTGTTCAGTGATAATCTCACGTACCGCCTGTTTTTTGATTACAAAGGTACGCGGCTGGTTGGTCGAACGTGCCAGCGCTTCACGCCAAGTAGCCACTGCTTTTAGTATAGCCATCTGCTGCGAATTATAACGATAATCTGCCATCGTCAAATACATAGCTTCATCTTCAACATGCTGCACCTTGTATAGTTCATGAGCATAGAGCTGACAATCCGCCCATACATAATCATATAAACCTTGCTTTTTTAATTCATATTCCAGACTCAAATATAGCGCAGGTAGAAAACGCACATCATCAATAGCATATTGTTCTTGTTCATCCGATAACGGACGTTGTAGCCAATCAGACTGGCTTTGCTCTTTGTCAATTTGCATGTCTAACTGATCATCAAGCGCTTGCTGATAGCCCATTTGCAGTTGACCCGTTAAATAAGACAGCGCAATTTGCGTATCAAAAATATTGGTCAATGGCGGACAGCCAGAGAGTAGATAAAAAATGCCTAAATCTTCTCCGCAAGCATGCCAAATCGCCACATCGACTTCAGTTAGCACTTGCCATAGTTCAGCTAGTTGCAGTTGCGGCGCATCTAATAAATAAATGTGATCGCCAGTATTAAGCTGCACCAATGCCAAGCGTGGATAGTAGGTATCACGCTTGATAAATTCAGTATCTAACGCTACCCGTCCGCAAACTTCCAAGGCTTTGATAACCTCGTCCAACTGTCCTTGCTCACGTACCCAAGTGACAGACGCTTCATCTGCTATGTCTAGCAATGCGTCAATATCTGGCTCGACAAGCATGTCTACCATATTAGTAACTGCGTACGTTTGACCCTTGTCAACGCCTTCTTTTGCATCGGGTTGCAAAACATTATCTCGAAACAAACCGCCTTGAGACAAATCATCTTGCGATAAATTGGTTTGGGCGCTTAAATCAACAGAGCTTAGATCAGACACGGGCAGATACCTGCTTAAATAGAAGAAAAAAGAGCGCTATCAATAGCGCTTAGAGACAATAAAAGAAAATTATAACAAATTAGCGTTCATGTTTTGGCGCGTTTCGTATAACAGCGTCAAGTTTAAAGCAATAATGACGTATATAAAAACTTACACGCTTAAAGCCATTAGGTACGAGACTAAAACATATAGCCTTTGTTTATATTATAAAAAGGAGCGATTTTGTAGTGCCTGTCCCAATGTCATACTATCTAGATATTCAAGCTCACCGCCTATGGGTACGCCTTGTGCCAAACGTGTGACTTTATTGACATGACGGCTCACCGCTTCGCTGATAAAGTGTGCCGTTGTCTGACCTTCAACGGTGGTACCTGTTGCCAATATCAGCTCCTCCACCTGCTCTTGTTTAACACGCCATACCAGCTGGTCAATGTTTAAATCATCAGCACTAATACCATCAATCGGTGACAGATGCCCGCCTAAGACAAAATAACGTCCACGGTAGCCTGCGGTTTGCTCGATGGCCATGACGTCAGCGGCGGTTTCGACCACACATAACAATCCATTATCACGTCTTGGATCTTGGCACAGTGGACAAACCGCATCATCACTGAAGCTATGACAACGCTGACACTCAACAATATCACGCATTGCCTCATCAAGTGCTTGAGCAAGTGCCATCCCTTGCGGACGTTTTTTGGTAAGGAGGTGGAGTGCCATACGCTGGGCACTTTTTTGCCCAACACCTGGTAAAATACGCAGCTGTTTAACCAGCTGATCAAATTTAGCTGTAAGCAAATCTGCTTCCTTTATCTATAAACCGTAGATATAAAAATGGGGTCGTATCCGGTGGATAACAACCCCATTATTGTCTTCAATATGCAGTATTTACCGCAAATTGAGACTTAGAATAAACCCTGCATACCTGGTGGCAGACCCATACCTGAAGTCGCGCCAGCCATTGTCTCTTCATACAGCTCATCCGCTTGACGGACCGCGTCATTGATAGCAGCAGCGATCAAATCTTCAATCATATCAGGCTCATCTTCAAGCAAGCTTGGATCGATACTTAAACGCTTGACCACGTGACGACCGGTCATAGTGACTTTGACTAAGCCACTACCCGCCTCTGCTTGGACTTCTTTATTTGCTAGATCCTTTTTTGCCGATTCGACATTGGCTTCGACCTTTTTTTGCATTGTCTGAGCTTGCTGCATAAGTGCTTGAATGTTCATAATTGCCTCTTTGTTTTATATTGATGAATGATAAATAGCTTTTAATCATAAAGTTAATACGATAACGTTGATTATACCGTCATCTTTATAAACTGTCTAAACCACGCGCCAAATCTTTGATAATGTCTTCCACATCTTCTAGTCCTACTGACAACCGAATAAGCCCATCTTTGACACCAGCCTCAGCGCGTGCCTCAGGGGTAAGCCTAAAATGAGTCGTGGTCGCAGGATGGGTAATGGTGGTTTTGGCATCCCCTAAATTATTAGTAATAGAGACCATTTGTGTTGAGTCAATGACATGCCAAGCAGCTGCTTTTGTATCGCGTTTGTTGGCATGATTGTCATCAGTAGACGCTTTAACCTCAAACCCCATAATGGCGCCATAGCCATTCTTCATATGATGCTGACGTTTGGTAAGCTCATGAGAGGGATGATCTAAGAGCCCTGAAAAGTGCACTTTACTGACGTTAGGATGACTGTTCAAAAACTCTGCCACTTGATTGGCATTGGCACAGTGCGCCTGCATACGTAATTTAAGGGTCTCAAGCCCTTTGGTAAAGACCCAAGCATTGAACGGACTCATGCTAATACCGCCTGAGCGTACAACGGTAAATGCTTCTTGCATCAGCTTATCACTACCGACAAGCGCACCGCCTAATACTCGGCCTTGTCCGTCCAAGTATTTGGTTGCAGAATGAATAACCACATCAGCCCCTAAATCTAACGGCCGCTGTAGCGCTGGCGTGGCGAAGCAATTATCAACGACTAGTAACACATCATTGGCTTTACACAGCTGACTTAAATAACCAATATCACAAATCTGGGCCAACGGATTACTTGGGCTTTCGCAATAAATCACTTTAGTATTTGGTTGTATAGCATTTGCCCATGCTTCATTATCGAAGCAATCAACATAGCTGACCTCAACGCCAAACTTAGCCATGTAATTATTAAATAAACCAATGGATGAGCCAAAGAGCTGGTTGGCTGCAAGCAGATGATCACCCGCCTTTAGGTAGGCTAAGCACATAGTCAAAATCGCGCCCATACCTGAGGCCGTGGCAACCGCACGTTCACCGTTTTCAAGTGCGGCTAGACGACGCTCAAAGGTGCGCACGCTGGGGTTGGTATGGCGCGAATAAACATTACCGGTCTTTGTCCCATCAAAATGCGCGGCAGCATCACTTGCTGAAGCATAAACATAAGAGCTGGTGGTAAAGATAGGTTCGGCGTGTTCTCCTTCATCGGTACGATGCTGCCCTGCTCGAACCGCAATAGTCTGCATGCCATAATCAAGATCTAAATCTAAAGCATCATTGCGCCAGTTTGGATCCAATTGATTTGAATTGCTTTTATTATGCGCTTGCGATTGACTCATAAGTTTTCCGTTACTATGGTTGATATTAACATTACTGATTGTATTTTTAATGATAGATAAGTCAAAGCGCTTATCATATCATGCTCCTATATAACAGACATTAAATTTCAGGTATCGCTTTTGATTGCTTATCTATTTCAAATTTATTTTAAAACACTCAACGTTCATAGTCGGTTTCAAGCACTTGTTATGAATTATTTTTAAAAGCTTTTTTTAAATAACAGAACCTAGACTAAGTTCAAGTTGTTATACCAGTGCGATTGAATGCTGATTTAAGAAAAATAACGTATTTTTTTATATGCAGATACTGCGTCACCTGCTAAGCTTGGCAGCGTTTTAAACTGTGCTTTAAACGCTGCTATTATATATCTTATAAACAATGCTATTATTCCTCCACATTAGTCTATATAAATTTCAATATATTTTAGATATTTACCAAGGTAAACCAGTTATGTCGATGTTAAGTAGAGAGCCGAGCAGCTTGTCACTGAGTCTAACACTTGGTCTAACATTAGGTCTTAGTGGATGCCAAAGCTTGCCAAAACAGCCGCATCTGCCTGAAAGCCAAGCGTTATCAGCGCGTGTCAATGCTTTATACCAACAAGACAGTAGCTTGGATAATGAAGGCAAAAATAGCATCATTAATAACAACGACTTAGTGGCAGCCATCAGTGAACAAAACGATATTCATCCTGAGCTATCGGGTTATCATCCTATTGTCACTGGAGCAAATGCTTTCGCCTCGCGGAGTATTCTGACTGATATGGCTACTCGTAGTATTGATGTGCAGTACTATATTTGGCACGATGACCAAGCAGGCCAACTGTTGCTAAAAGATTTGTGGAAAGCTGCTGAGCGCGGGGTAATCGTACGCTTACTACTTGATGATTTTAATAACAATTCAAAGCTTGATCAGCACTTGTTACGTTTTGCCAGTCATCCAAATATCGCTGTACGCATTATCAACCCTTTGATGCATCGTAAAGTTCAAGCGTTGAACTTCGTTACTGGTTTGCCGCGTATCAACAGACGCATGCATAATAAAAGCATGACCTTTGATAAACAAATCACCGTTATCGGAGGACGCAATATTGGTAACGAGTACCTTAGTAATGATCAAAGCAGTCAATTTGCTGACCTAGACGTGCTACTCATTGGCAAAGTAGTAGCCGATATTGACAACAGTTTTATAAGCTATTGGTCAGCTCCTATATCCTTCGATATAGAAACGCTAGTGACTCTTGATAAAGGCGCTACCAGTAATTTTTTGTCAGGTTTAGATAAATTAGATGGAGATGAGAAGAGCCGTACCAGCAGTAGTTTAGCGACCTATAAAACAGCTATTGAAGACTCATCTATCGATACCGACCTTATCAATAAGCGTGTACCATTTCGTTGGACAGATATGCAGTTCTTAAGCGATGATGTGGGCAAATTGACCAAAACCGTCCCTACTGACAGCAACTTAGTCCATCAATTAAGGACACTACTTGGTAGCCCGTCTGAAAAGCTAACCATAATTTCGTCCTATTTTGTCCCAACTAAAGCTGGGGTAGACACGTTAGTACAACTAGCAGAATCAGGAATTGATATAAAGATTTTGACCAACTCTTTTAATGCAACTGATGTAACCGCGGTTCATTCTGGCTATAGTAAGTGGCGCCCTCACTTACTCGCTGCTGGCGTTAAAATATATGAGCTAAAATCAACCGCTAGTGAAGAAAAGCGCGAAAACAAACTGTGGAAAGCGCGCAGTCAGTCGTCAACCAGCCTACATGCAAAGACTTTCGCTGTAGATGACCATCAAGTCTTTATTGGTTCCTATAATGTTGACCCGCGCTCAGCTAATATTAACACCGAAATGGGCGTGATTATCAGTGACGATGAGCTGGCAAGACAACTACATGCAGCACTCAGTGATGATCTATTGAGCCAAGCCTATGAAGTAAAATTAATAGATAACCATCAATTACAATGGCATACGCTCGAAGATGGAGAGAAAGTGGTGTATGATTCAGAACCAAAAGTAGATTTTACTGATCATTTATGGCTGACTATCATGTCTTGGTTGCCTATTGATTGGTTGTTATAAATATTAACTATGTCTTCTTTTAATGTTATCAATGTCATTATTCATTACGTCGTTATTCATTACATAGTCGCAAGATATTTTCGTTAAAATCTTTTTTAATCAAAACGTTCTAACTTATTTCTTTGGCAAATCAGCATATACCCATGTTGGTTTGCTACTTTTTATGATGGTCGGTTATCTCTACGATGACCGTCTTAACAACCACTTTTATATGTGGATGCGTGATCAATTATGCCCTCTCGTTCTCAATATGCCCTGATGACCTCTAAAGACAAAAGTACCGTTCTGTTTGTCTGCTTTTGCAGCGCTGTTGCTTTTTTTGACTTTCTAATTTATTTATATATCGCAGACATCGTATCGTCTGCTTTTTTCCCTCCTAGTTCTAACACTGATACTATAAGACTACGAGGACTTGGACTATTCGCAGTAGGGTATCTGGCACGACCTCTTGGTGGCATTATTCTTGGACGTTATGGCGATATCAAAGGGCGTAAGCCTACTTTATTAATCAGTATGTCTATCATTGCAGGCAGTTTGCTGGCGATAGCGTTTTTACCAACGTATGCACAATGGGGCATTTTAGCGCCAGTTCTGTTCATTCTCCTTAGGCTTATACAAGGTATGGCATTTGGCCTTTATGTACCATTGGCTTGGGTTTTTGTCGCAGAGCATGTACCGCGGCAGTATCTATCAGTGAGCTGTAGTTATGTGACGGCAAGCTTTTTTATAGGTGTGCTGTTTTCTAATGCTTTTTTTGTATGGCTTACTGGCTCTATGACTCCTACAGAGCTGACCAGTTACGGCTGGCGTTTGCCATTTCTTATTGCAGCGATTCTAAGCTTTTTACCTCTACTTGTATGGCGTTTTCTTGATGAGTCACCATTCTTTTTAGAGCTAACAAAGTCAAAACCTAATAGTCATATCAATCAACCTTTTACCTTGCTCTTTAAACATTGTAAGCATTCAATGTTTATCGGTATGATGCTAACTTTGGTTATATCTAGCATTACAACTGTCATCATACTACTACTCCCAGACTTAATTGAATTACGGTTTGCTTTAGACAAAGATCTATTTGGGTTTTCACACAGTTTGGGCATTGTGTTTATGATCTTTGGCTGCGTATTCTATGGAATATTATCCAACTACCAGAATTTTGGTAAAATTTTGGTAGTTGGTTCTGTTCTACTCATTGCTCAGATGTTTGCGTTTTTTTATCATATGCAAGCTGGCGGTGATTATATTCTGATCATGTATGCCCTTTTAGGGTTTTGCGCTGGCATCGTGGGAATGGTACCTGCTATCTTTGTCCAATTATTCCCCACCAATGTACGTCTGACAGGAATGGGATTTTGTTACAACGTGACCTATGCTCTTGTAGGCGTATCCGTACCTTTTGGTCTTGGCTATGCCACTACGTTTGTAAGCTTTTCGCCCGCACTGTATATCGCTTTTATCGGCTTGATTGGCATTATAATGGGATTTTATTTTTATAACCTGCCCGAATATAAAAGAATCAATCAGTTAATCTAGCTTTGTTATTATTCATTTTACTTATCGTCTGATTACTTACTGCGCTTGTTTGATAGACTTTTTAATCAAGCGTTAGATGTAATGACACGATTGTTTCGTTATATCTCATACAAACGCTTAAAAACAAAATATTAAGGCTCAACAATCATGGTTGATATGACCAATAAACGTCTTTCAGTTGCTCCGATGATTGACTGGACAACGACGGATTATCGTTACTTTGCGCGATTGTTTAACCCGCAAGTGTATCTGTACACCGAGATGATCAGCACTGGCGCACTTATTTATGGCAATCGTGCGCGGCACTTACGCTTTGATGCATTAGAGCATCCTGTGGTACTGCAGCTTGGCGGCGCAGATACTACCGAGATGACTCAATGCGCTGAATTTGCTCAGCAGCATAATTACGATGAAGTCAATATCAACGTTGGCTGCCCCTCTGATCGTGTACAACATAACAAAATCGGTGCCTGCCTAATGGCAGAGCCTAACACTGTGGCCAACTTAGTAACGCACATGCAGGCGGCTGTAGATATTCCAGTAACCGTCAAACATCGCATCGGTATTGATGATTTTGACAGTTATGAGTTTATGGCAGATTTTGTAAAGACGGTAGCTGACGCTGGTTGTACGCGTTTTATCGTGCATGCGCGCACAGCTTGGCTACAGGGGTTGAGCCCTAAGCAAAACCGCGAGATACCGCCATTACGTTATGATGATGTTTATCGTCTTAAGCAGGACTTTCCAGAGCTTGATATTGAGATTAATGGTGGTATCGAGACTGTCGCTGATATTGCCACGCACTTACAATATATCGATGGGGTAATGATTGGACGGGCTTTTTATCATAACCCTTATCTATTAGCAGAAGCTAATAGCTTATGGGATCAGCCGATACCTAAACGTTCAGATATTTTAGCGCAGCTGTATCCGTATTTAGAGGAACAGCTTATAAAAGGTGAGACACTATCGACGATGGCGCGGCATTACTTGGGGTTATTTCAAGGATTGCCCGGTGCTCGCAAGTGGCGACAGGCATTAAGCGGTAAGCCGCAGCTGACACTTGATGATATCAAAAAAGCTGCCGACGAAGTTTTGCAATTGAACCCTAACGCTTAATTTATTCTGCGTGTTTTGGTCAAGTATTTTTTACTTAACCAACTTGGGTTAGGTACTGCCACATAGCAACACCATTATTGATAATATGTAGTAACATAGGTAGTACTAACGAGCCTGACTTGATACGCGCGTAGCAAAATATAAATGCTAGTACTATGATAGTAGTGATTTCATAAATACCGTACTGCAAGTGAATCACGGCAAAAATAAAGCTGGTTACGATACTCGCTAGCAGTGCGCCATTCAACTTCGCTGGCGCAAACTGCTCTGCAACAGCCGACCATAAGATACCGCGAAAGACCAACTCTTCGTATATCGGTGCGACAATCACCATCGCAAAGACGAGCAACCACACTGAGCTGACAGACTGATATAAAGGATCTACAAAAGCCAGTGGTGACTTATCCAACCAATAAGTCAATGTTTGGCTGCCAATCATGAACACTAACAGTATGCCAAACATACCAATGCCAATTGTAAAGGAAAATGGCTTGATCGCTAAATATTCACGTATATCACCAGATTTTACACGTACAATCAAATAGCTCAGTGCCATCAATATTAGGCAACTGATAATAATCGAAGCACTCACCACTGTCCCATCATTACTGCCAAAAAAGAATATATCTCCTATCGTTGTGCTTTTGGTAGCCGGCAGCCATAACCTGCCTGCGATATATACTCCTATCAACTGACTGATAAAAAAAGCAATGACCATTCCTATAACAAGAGAAAATGCACCTAAGCGCGAAAACAAAGCTGGGCGCTTGGGTTGCGGTGTCACTGTATTATTTACAGTAGTAGCACGGTTTGACATATCAAGACCCAAAACAGTAACTTATAATTCTCATAAGTATTTATGATATATAGTATTTAATTAGTATTTAATCGCCAATTAAGATAATAATTGCTGCTTAATCAATGTTAACACTTGCTGTGCAACAGATTCTGGATGTTCAAGCGGAAACATATGACCACCTGCATGGGTTTTATAAGGAATACCTAAGCGCTTTTGGATTTGCTGCGGGAAACGGCGTTTTAAAAATATACTATCCTCTCCAATAATGAGCGTCACTGGCGGCTTGGGCCTACGATTGGGTGACAACCAGTACCAAGAAGGGTTGGTACGAAATACAGCAACCTCGCTGTCTTTAGGAATGGCTAACGTGACTTTGCCATCTGCACGCTCATACAAGCCATGCTGAATGTAACCTTCAAAGCTACGCTCGTCAAAATTTTTAAAAAACCCTTTATGACGCATCTTTTCATAAGCATCTTCACGACTGTCCCAAACATCACGGCGGTTCTTAGAGATACCAGACGGGGACAGCTTATCCATCAGTCGATGATTCATTCGGGGCAACTTGTCAGCTGTTTTTGCGACATGCCATAGCAAGCTTGACTTGCCATAAACCCAAGGCGGATCCATAAGTACTGCTTGATGAAATATATTGGGGGCGCGGTACAACGCTTGCAACGTACACATGGCACCAAGTGAGTGACCCACTGCCACTACTTTTGAGATGCCATGCTTCTCACAGACAGTCTTTACGCTATCGACAATTTGCTGGGTTAGACTGCGCCAATGATCATCAACAGGATAATCTGGATCACTACCTAACATCGGTATGTATTCAACCGTAAAAAATTCGGCCAACGTCTCAAAAAATGGCTGATAGACCGCACTTGGCATCCCGTTGGCATGCGCAAAATGAATGACTGGCTTTTGGGTTATGTTAGATACAGGCAATGATGCAAAGGTCTGCAAATTGATTTCGCTCATGACAGGCTCTCATTATTTCTTATAGAGGTTGCTTTTAAAAGCTTGGTGCTTGATTTGGTAATTTATTTATAATTTAAACTGTCTATATAACTGAGGCTGAGCATAAATATATGCT
>NZ_LNUO01000060.1:0-4702 GCF_001462175.1 Psychrobacter sp. ENNN9_III | reverse complement strand
GAGCATAAATATATGCTCAGCCTCAACAATCATACACATTAAATATAATCCGTTCAAAATGAAAAAGGAACGTTTAACGCATCTCGATATTACCATCTTCTTGTGGCAATACATCAAGATTGATACTTGAACCTACGCCCGCACCAAGCTTAACTGCGAAGCGATCCATGAACAGTTGGAACGGATCCATCGGCGTATAATTTACCACGTTATCTAACTTTAACTCTCTTTCTAAGCTTGCAATACTACCTGATTGGTCTGCCAGTCCCAATGCGATAGACTGCTCACCAGTCCAAAACAACCCTGAAAATAAGTTGTTAGCTTCAGGATCTTTAAGACGATCGCCACGACCTTCTTTTACAGCATTGATGAAGTGTTTATGAGTATTGGCAAGTACTTCTTCGACATGCTGCTCTTCATAACTGCTAAGCGGACGTGACAAGCTTAGAATATCTTTATATTCACCAGCCGTAATGGTACGGTCTTTGACACCTACTTTATCCATCAAACCTTCGATGTTATAGTTTGGCATAATGACACCAATAGAGCCCACTAAGCTTGATGGATTGACATAGATCTCATCTGCTGCTGATGCAATATAGTAAGCACCAGAAGCACCGATATCACCAATCACCGCATACAGCTTTTTGTCTGGGTACTGCTGTCGTAGATTCATCATAGTTTGCCAGATCTCATCTGATTGTACCGGAGAGCCACCAGGTGAGTTGATATCAAGTGCCACTGCTTTTGAGTTATTGTTTTCAAAGGCACGCGTCAATGCTTTACTGATATCATAGGCATTTGCAGGATCAGCATTACTTATCGTACCTTGTAACTCAACCACAGCTAAATGCGGCTTACTGGTATCAATACCTTCTAGCCCAGATGGCGCATCATTACTACAACTACGGCCTATCGTTAAAAATAGCAGTAAAATATAACCAAAAGTGAGCAGTTTAAAAAAGATACTCCAACGCCTTGAGCGGCGCTGCTCTTCTACACTGGCTAATAAGGTTTTTTCAATAAGACGCCATTCTTGTCCATTTGGCTGGTTAGGCGATATTTGTTGCAATGGTGCCGGCTGATTTTCTGAATTATCAGGACGTTTGTTAGGGTCTGGCGGCCAGTTGGGCATATAACTTCCTAGGTAAAAAGCGATCTAAAACAAGTAAAGATGGGTATAGAAAATAAGTATAATAAAAAATTTGAATACATGAATGATCGGTACGGCTAGGTCATTTAGTATGGTGGTGTTTTTGTCATGGTTCAATAGTGAAAACGTGAAATGTCATCATACTATGATGTTGATAACAGATGTTAGCAGAATTGGCATCATTTTATGGTGAAGCATTAAAACGTAGCGCTATCTCTAAGGTCTTACGATCATAAGTGATTATCTCATCAATCTGTTGCTGGTTTAATATGTCAGTAGTCACCTGTGACGTACTGTGACCAAGCCACTGCGTAGGATAACCTGAGCTCGTAATATCTGCAAACGAATCATCTGAACATAGCAGTGGCCACATTTGCCAGAGACGCTGATGAGTATCTGCATTTAAAACCAAACGTGCTTGAAACGTCTCGCTTTGATGGGTATTTTTATGACTGGTCTGCGGACTAGCCTTTGATACAGATGCAGTTGAAATAAATGTTTGAGCAGTTTCCTGTAATGACTGCTGTGGGGCATTGGCATCATATCGAACGACTCGAATTGGCTGCTTACTAGCAATCGCTATAGTACAATCCCAAACGCTACTATCATCGATGTCACGCCAGCCCGTTATAGCCTGTACTGCCATATCATTGTTATCTAGCTGCCACGTTTTACCTTGCTCGCAGCTTTGCGCGCTAATCGTGGTTGTTCGCGCGGATTGATTGCGCTCTAGATATAACTGCTGATAAGCTGTCCAGCGCTCGTAATGACCTGCTTGCCAGTACTGATTAATAGGCGTAGTTTGGTTTAATTGTAAGACGCTCATTGGTAGTAGCTCAGCATTTTTAGGGCTGCTTTTAACCTTGCTCTCTTGCTGTTTAGCAGACAAAGTATTGGTTAGCGCTGGTACGCTGGTTTGGACGACGACGCCTTCTAACTGTTTAATCGATAACGTTCGCAGTTGTTGTACTAAATTTGCAGTGATGTCATTTGCAGTCATTGTGCTTGGCATTGTTCTTGTACCATAAGGTCTATGATCTGCTAAAAATAGCCAGTAAACAGTATCTGAAACCGCCGCTCTTTTACCATTATTTTTATTATTGTCTCTAATATTACTATCCATGTGTTGATGTGTTATCGGGTACTGCAATACTG
Organism: Psychrobacter sp. ENNN9_III; assembly: GCF_001462175.1. NCBI lineage: Bacteria > Pseudomonadati > Pseudomonadota > Gammaproteobacteria > Moraxellales > Moraxellaceae > Psychrobacter > Psychrobacter sp. ENNN9_III. The sequence goes on along the minus strand of NZ_LNUO01000060.1, from coordinate 2,394 downwards.
CTGCGCTCAAATACTGATCACCAGTTGGTAATATGTATAAGGTAGGTGTTGTCGCTAAGGACTGCTGATTGGCATATACCGTCATCACTAACAAGCTTAGAGGCGGTAATGCTAGCCCGCGACTAATAAGCCCGCGTGGTAGCAACCATGGTACCATGATCAGTAGCGCCATCAGCAATATAGCCATATTTACTGGTGTATACAGCCAAGCGTCCGATAACGCTGGCAATGACGTTAACCACGCTATCAGCTCATGCAGGCTTGTAACCATCATACTTACCAATGTCCAAATACTGTCTGCTATAGCGGGTAATAACAGATAGCACAGTCCTGCTAACAGATTCAAAGGTACAATGACCCAGCCGAATAAACCAATAGCAAATAGGTTGATAAACAGCCCCCACAACGAGGCCTTGCCAAACAACAACAACGTAATAGGCAACAATGCGATAAATAACCAAAACTGCAATTTAAATATGCGTTTACCAGCCAGCCCTATCTGAGTTAGTAAGGTACCACTTACATGGTTGTTATGAGCAGCGCTATGACGATACGGCACTGAAGATGCATTATCTTGCTGGTGTGATGCGTTATCATATTTTAATAATAATGCCACTGCGATAAACGATAGCCAGTAGCCTGCCTGCCATAATACATAAGGATCATGCCAAGCCATGAGTACTGCTATCGCAAGTAACACACGCATGGTACCAATAGGCAGTAGCGTTAATCGCACCAATCCTATCGCTAGTAGCATCCATGCGGTACGTGCAGCTGGTACATCAAACCCTGTAAACAACGCATAGATAAAGGCAACACCAATCATGACCCACCAGCGCACCTGCCAGCGCGGTATGTTACGATACAGCGCTGGCCAACGGTGGTTTACCATCCAAACTGCTGCACCTGCGAGTATGATGGCCAAAAACAAAACATGCGTACCAGAGATAGCCAACAGATGCGAGATACCAGCCAGTTGGTATAAATCTTTAATATCACGATTGATTAAGCTACGATCACCTGTTAGCAAACTTAAGGTTACCGCTTTTGCTTGCTGCTCTGATGACGTTTGCTGCAGCCAATCTGCATAAAAATGCTGACGCAGCTGCCAACGCCCTTGGTCAATACGAGTACGCAAACTGTTAAGAAATGAGTTAGAGACATTATCGAAAGCAGTGATTTTTGATGAGTTGTCTAGCGCTCTGATGGGCTCACCAGTGGCAATAATAGCAGCCATACCATCGATGTGACGCCCTCTAAGCCAGCGATAGCTATCGAAACCTGTTGGATTATTGATGGTTTGCTCAGAGGTAGCCAAAGGTGCAAGCTTCAAAGTCATAAACAGCTGATCACCAGGCTGTAGATTATTGAGATTGGTTATCTGTGTATTATTAGAAGTTTGATTAGGATAAGCATTGAGCAACACGCGATGTTCTAAGCTTTTATCACTATCGTAATTTACGTCTTTATTATATAAATCTTTATTACTTAGGCTGTTATTAATGTAGGCTTGTGTTTGCGTTTGTAGCTCTTGCACAGTTAATGTAGAAACCAAAGGCTCAATTGCCTGCAAAGTTGCCACTTGCCGATAGCCACTATTCGTCGCAGGGTCGTACACACTATCGCTAATGCTTTCGATAGTCACCCATGCGCGTACCTGCGTAGTCTTAGTAATCTTTGTAGCTTCCGCTTGCTGATAGGCCGATAATGCTTGTAGTGCACTTCCGATAATCAGCACACTAGCTATGACAGTCATCAGTAGACAACGGACAAACTTATAAAATACGGTGGTATCTTTTGTTCGATGTTTATGGAGGGAGTGATTACTGACTGACGATAGCGCTGCACTGCGCTGGAGAATAAAAAGAAGAATCACCGTTGTTACGGTTAACAAAAGCCACATAAGAGAACTTGTGATAGGCAAGTTGAATGGTAATAGCCTATCTTGAGCAAAGTCCATAGTCCCTATTGATAATACGCCTACCATCGCTATAATGCTTGAGATGCCAACTGCCCAATACATCAGCACTCCTTACATGATGGCTTATCAAATATACACTCAGCTTTAGATAATGCTGAAAGAATGACTATAATTAGATTTTTATTATACGTCATTTGTTTGGTTATTTATTAACTAACATTAGACGACTAAACACCGATGATAGCATTATTAATGTTATTACCCTATACTATTTAACATATCGCGACTGCTTCTATTGATAGCCACTCGTCCTGTTATTTTATCGGCAATTTATCTTTACTGACGATATTTTCCAATATTGTTAAATACTAAACCCTTGTACTCTTCTGAGTGAACTGTAGATAACGATCAAAGGCAAACCTGTGCCCCAAAAACGTCTCAAAAGCCTCCTACCCACGCCCGAAAAAATTTTA